>DAOWNN010000023.1 GCA_030642585.1 Bacteroidota bacterium
TGATGTTCTGGCCTAAGCAAGTCATTCAAGGTTTTCACGGGGTTAAAAGTTGTTATAGGCACCTCCACAAAAAAAGTGTTCCAATCAGACATTGCTCCATTCCAAAGGCCGGGTAATTCCAATGCCTTTAAATCACGGCCATCCTTAGATTTCTGAGATATAAAACCTGTTTGCATATCCCGGTACTCTAGCAAATCGAATTTTGTGCCTTTATAATCTGTAAGTTTACAAACAAGATCTACTGGATTAAAGTGACTCGCATTCTCAAAAATTATTTTATTCTCTGATACCTCAAGGTCAATCTGAGAAGACTCCACAATTTGAAGGGAAGTTGTTCCATCCTCATTCTGTGCAAAAAATGGTCCACCACCAGGTTCGCCAACATTTCTTACCATGCCACAAACCCTGATCGGTCTGTTGAGTTTTTTTCTGAAATATTCAATTAATTCTTCCTGGTTATAACTTCCTGCCAATTCATTATAAATATTTAAGTCTGTATCTAAAAAACCTCTTACTTCCTGAATCAAATCTGCAGTTACTTTCGCACGGGCATCCAATTGTTTTAAGTACTTCGATATCCTCTGCTCATAATGAATTAATACACCTCCAAGAAGCTTTTTATTATGAACAATTACTTCTTTCATTCGCTCGGGAGCTACATTATCAATATTGCTTACAAATACCAGGTCATAATCCAGCTCGTTTAAATTATCAATCAGGGCACCATGTCCCCCGGGCCGGAAAAAAAATGATTGATCAGAAAGCCGGAACGGTTTATTGTCCATATCAACAGCAATAGTATCTGTGGATGGTTTCTGGAAAGAAAAACCAATATTAAATTTCACATTGTATGTTTTCTCATATTGAGAAATTACATCTGAAAGTTTTTTCCTAAATAAGGGTTCATGTTCCGGAGAAATTGTATAATGCAGGTTTGCTACCCCATTTTCATCAACAGCAAAAAATGCTGCATCTGCAAGGTGCTCTTCCAAAGAAGTTCTGGAAAAACCAGGGTAAAAATGAAATTTAATTAATGCTTTGGGCAGATTTTCATAATTTAATCCCTGTGATTTAAGAATAAACCTGGAAATAGTAGAATATTGTTCTTCCTTCAATAATTTATCCAGCTCAAATCCTTCTTCGCTAAGAGCAAAATTTAAATCGTCAATAAATGCAAAAGATTCAATCCTTGAAAAAATCTCTTCCTGCCTGGGATCCAATTTATTATCATGAGGAGTGGATTTATCTGGATTTTGTCCGGCTGATAACAATTCAATCAGGGATTTAAACATTCGGGATGCTGCCCCTGAGGCCGGGACAAATTTCACAACTCTGAAGCTGGAAATATTATCTTCATAGAGCCTTACCAAATTTTGCTCCTCTGATTTTGAAAATTTCAATATGCCTGATGAGATACTGGCAGAATTTACAATCTTTAAATAAGGAAAACCCCTTTCAAAGCAACTCAATTGATAATTAACAGTCTCAATTTCCAGACCTTTTTTATTTATTTGTTGTTTATCTGATGATGAAAACATTCCGGGGGTTTTTATGATTTGGAAATTAATTTTTTTATCCTCTTTAAATTCTTCCTGGCTCTCCTTAGAGTCTTTGTGACTTGGTGGCTGTTTTTTTTCTTGCCACTAAGGCTCCAAGGCACAAAGATTCACTAAGTCCAATTATATATTTTCTGTTCTTTTCCTGGTGTTCCTTAGAGTCTTTGTGACTTAGTGGCTATTTTTTCTTTTTTGCCACCACGACACTAAAACACGAAGAGCATATAAAGAAAATTGTTGGTGAAAATTATTTGTTAATGGTTTTACAAAATTCCATACCCGCTTTCAGTGCTTCCAGGTTTGTACGAACAATCTCCTCCCCTTTCCTTCCAAATAGTTTATTAATACCGAATTCATAGTCATCCCATTCAAATGGTAAAAAGGGAATCGCTGCACCAAGTACAACAATATTGGAAGATTTCCTTGATTTCATTTCTGAGGCAATTCCATCTGCATCAATAATAATATGATTTGGCAGTTTTTTTATTTCGCTGTAAACAGATTCGATATCGGGATAATCAGGAATATTATTATAGGGCTTGCTATTGGTAACAAGCCAGCCATTCTTTGACAACCATGGTAAATATCGTAATGATTCCATAGGTTCAACCGAAATAATCAAATCAGCCATACCGGATTGAATTAAATCTGAAGATATTTCTTCATCTGAAATTCGCAGGTTGGATTGAACGGCACCCCCTCTCTGACTCATGCCATGAACTTCAGCCTGCTTGAGATTCAGGTTCCTGTTGAGAGCCGCATAGCCAATTACAGCCGCTATGGAAAGAATTCCCTGTCCTCCAACCCCGGCAAGTATTATATCACTTTTCATTTGTTTAGATTTTATTATTTATGATCAGATTCAGGGGCTGTCTCAAAATCATACATTTGAGTCATTCTGAATTTATTTCAGAATCTTAAGTTGTTAATTATGAGCAGATCCTGAAACACCTGCCTGCCGGCAGGCTGGAGTTCAGGATGACGATTCGCATTAATGTGTCTTTTGTGACAACCCCCTGCATCTGTTTATATTTTATGTATTAGCTACTTTCTTAAGCTTTAATGCAGCTGCTATTCGTTTATCACGAGCGGCTGTCTGAACACATTCTCTTTGTGCAATAATCACAGAAACCCCATTATATTCAAGTTCCTTCTTCATTATATCAATATTTTTATCATGATTTTTCCTTAAGGGTGTCATCATTATCAGATGTTCCCTATCAACTCCTAAGCCCAGGCATATTTTTTCGAGGGAGCCGGTACCAGCAGAATTTTGTCCCCCGGTCATGGCAGTAGTCGCATTATCAGAAATAATTAAGGTGATGGGCGAATTTTTCACCACAGCATCCAACAATCCGGTCATACCTGAATGGGTAAAAGTTGAATCACCAATCATTGCAACTGCCGGAATAAGCCCTGCATCGGCAGCTCCAACAGCCATAGTAACTGAAGCTCCCATATCCACACATGTGTCAATTGCATTGAGCGGATCAAGAGCACCGAGTGTATAGCAGCCTATATCAGAAAATACTCTTCCCTTTCCATATGTTGCCAGAGCCTTATTCAAGGCTAAAAACACATCTGTATGACCACAACCCGGACAAAGAGTAGGAGGCCGGTTGGCAACCAGGCTTGGAACTTCTCTCGAAGCAGGCAATTCAATTCCAAGTGCCCTGGATACATGATCAGAATTCAGTTCACCATCCAGGGGCAAACTCCCATCCAGGCGCCCACTTACTTTGTACTCCATATTTAGTAATCCGGTTAAGGATTCTTCCACAATAGGATATCCTTCTTCCAAAATCAATAATTTCTTACAGCTAGAAGCAAATTTACGGATCATATTGACTGGTACCGGATATTGTGAAATTTTGAGTATGGGATAATCCAAAGAAGTTCTCTTTAAACTTTCATGTAAATAATTATTAGCCAATCCACAGGCTATGATCCCAAGGTCTTTGTTGCTGCCTTCAATAATATGATTGTAGTGTGAATTCTCTGATTCAGAAGTAAAATGTTCCTGATTTGATAATAAGCCTTTATAGCGCTTTCTTGCAATAGCCGGCAACAAGATAAACTGCCTCATATCTCCCGGAAGCCTGGATTTATTCATTTCCCTTACTGATTTTGTCTGAACACCAGATCTGGAATGAGCCAACCTGGTAGTTATCCTTATCATTACAGGTACCTGGTATTTTTCGGAAAGATCAAAGGCTTCATAAGCCATATCATAGGCTTCCTGCTGATTGGAAGGCTCAAAGATTGGTACCAGTGCAAATTTTCCATAAAACCTGGAATCTTGTTCATTCTGGGAAGAATGCATGGAAGGGTCATCTGCCACTATCACTATCAGTCCTCCGTTTACCCCGGTAATTGCGGAGTTAATAAATGCATCCGAAGCAACATTCAGTCCCACATGTTTCATGCTTACCATGGCCCTTTTTCCGGCATAAGACATTCCAAGAGCAGCTTCCATAGCAGTTTTCTCATTGGTTGACCAGCTTCGATGAACATTTCTCTCAATGGCCAATTTACTGTTTTGAATATATTCCATTATCTCGGTGGATGGAGTACCCGGATATGCATAACAACCTGAAAGTCCGGCGTCTAAAACACCCTGAGCCAGAGCTTCATCTCCAAGCAATAATTTATTCTTCATGAATTTTTAGATTATCATTTGAGATACCAAAAATATGATTTTTTTTTTCAAAGAAAACTGAAATAAAACAGGTTTTTGCTAGAACTACTTTCTATGTTCTATTCAAATTTCAGTAATAAACAGTCTTTGAAGATTGTTATATTATAAGTCTCAATAGTCTTCCTTCCGTCTACATTTCGACAAGCTCAATGTGACTAGCCTATGATGTTTTTTAAACTCCCTTTAACTATTAGTCGGTCTGAGCCTGTCGAAGACTGAACCTGTAATTGAAACAATTCTAGTTTTGTTTATTATCTGCCCCAATAACCGTTACAACAAGTTTCCTTGATCCCCCATGCTTACGAAATTCACATAAATATAAACCCTGCCAGATTCCAAGATTTAGTCTTCCATGATTTATAGGAATACTAACTGAAGAGCCTATAATAGATGCTTTTAAATGTGCTGGCATATCATCTGAACCCTCAAAAACATGACTGTAAACAGGGTCATTTTCAGGCACAAGTTTGTTCATAAAAGATTCAAAATCATCACGAACCGAAGGATCAGCATTTTCATTCAGACTTAAACCGGCAGACGTATGCTTGATAAACACATGCAAAAGTCCAATCGTTGGCAAGTCCTTGAGTTTGTTGAGCAAATGATTTGTTATGATGTGATATCCACGCGGGTAAGGTGGAAGAGATAATTCATACTGCTGGACCATTTAAGATAGATTTAAAGTTTAGGAGCAAAGTTAAGGGAATAATGAAATGAAAATACAAATTTCAAATATCAAAAATCAAATAAATCGCAAAACACAAATCCCAAAATCAAGAAAATTATGAAAACTTACCAAGGTTTGAACATAATGAATGAATCGCCTGGGTTTTCCAGTCTATTTGCTGGTTTTGAAAATGTAATGGGCTAAAGCCCGGTGACAGCAAGAATTATTTAACCCCAGGCTTAAGCCTGGGGTTAGTAATACCAGCATAAATTGGGCTTTAGCCCAAAACAATATTACAGTAAAAGCATCATTTAACAATTTTCATCAAAAAAAATAGTTTATTTTGATATCGAGAGAAGTTTCTGGTATGATTCGTATTTACAATATACTTTTACTCCTTGTTTTTAGCCTGACTTTCCAAATAGTTTCTGGCCAGGAACAAATTCATATAAGCGGAAAGATATCTAATTCGGAAGGATTGGCCCTAAACCTGGTTCATATAAGTGTTCCGGGAACATCTTATGGAACTATTAGCGGGAAAGATGGTACTTATCATTTAAAAATATCTTACCGTGAGACAGTAAAACTTTCAGTTTCTTCCCTGGGTTTTCAAACCAAACTAATTACAAGGCAAGTCTCCCCTGGCGAGAATCTGACCATCCATATTGTTTTATTTGAAAGCTTCGAAGAATTAGACGAGGTACAAATCAGCGAATCCAGGATTGAGGAACAAGGATTTACGCGGTTGAATATGCGGGAAGTAAAGATCCTGCCAAGCTTATCAGGAGATATTGAGGCCTATATCAAAACCCTTCCCGGTGTTAGCAGTTCCAATGAATTAAGTTCTCAATATTCCGTAAGAGGAGGAAATTTCGATGAGAACCTAATATACATAAATGACATAGAAGTATACAGACCTTTTTTAATCAGGGCCGGTAAACAAGAAGGTTTAAGTGTTGTAAATTCAGACCTTGTATCATCTGCTCAATTTTCTGCCGGAGGATTTAATGCTTCCTATGGAGACAAAATGGCTTCTGTTCTGGATATTCATTACAGGAAGCCTCATGAAATTGGTGGTGGATTTGAACTGGGATTGCTTGGGGCAAATGGTTTTTTTGAAGGTATTTCCATGAATAATAAACTTAGCTGGATCGTTGGCCTCAGATACAAGAGCAATCAGTACATGCTAAATTCACTCGATGTTACCGGTGATTACAAGCCCAGGTTTGCTGATCTACAGTCCTATTTGAGCTATACAATTTCTGATAAACTGAGTATGGATTTCCTTGGAAATATTGCATTAAATCACTACAATTTCATCCCCGAAAGTCAACGAACATCCTTTGGCACCCTGGTAAACTCAGTTCAGTTAAATATCTTGTTCAACGGCCAGGAATTAGATAAATTCAACACTTACCTGGGAGCTTTTTCGGTAAACTATCGCCCTACTGAAAAACTTTTGCTCAAGTTGATTGCAAGTGCTTACAGTACAATTGAATATGAAAATTATGATATCGAAGGCTTTTATTCTTTAAACGAACTCGATAAGGAATTGGGATCAGAAAACCTGGGTGATAGCATAATGAATATTGGTATAGGCAGGTTTATTGATCATGCAAGGAATTCCTTCCAGGCATATGTAATGGCAATCCATCATAAAGGAAGCATGCAATTTAACAGCTCAAATCTCAGTTGGGGAATAAAACTGCAGAATGAAAGAATCTATGACCGTATGAATGAATGGAAAATGGTTGATTCTGCCGGGTATTCTATTCCATATACAGGTCAAACAGTAAACCTCAGAGAAGAAATAAATGTAGATAATGATCTCAATACCATTAGAGCTTCCGGTCATGTACTGTATAAAAGAAACTTTAAATTGCCCCGGTCATCTATTGAAACTGAAGCAGGTATAAGGGGTCATTATTGGAGTTTCAATCAACAGTTTCTATTTAGTCCCAGGATTTCCATAACGCTGGATCCGGAATGGGAGAAAGAGGTGAAATTCAGGTTTGCAACAGGGATTTATTATCAACCGGCTTTTTATAAAGAAATCAGAGATGAAAAGGGATGGATCAATAATAACATTAAAGCACAAAGGTCTATTCATTTTCTGGCAGGAGGCATTTTGGATTTCAGAGCAGGTAATCGTCCCTTTAGATTTAGCACCGATATATATTACAAGGACTTACAATTTCTTATTCCATATAAGATTGACAATGTTCGTATCATATACACAGGAAAAAACAATGCAAAGGGATATGCTGCCGGCCTTGAGTTTAAAATCAACGGAGAATTTGTGAAAGGTGTAGATTCCTGGGCCAGCATTTCCCTGATGCAAACCAGGGAAAAACTTACAGACGATTCAGGTAGTGGTGATTATTATCCCAGGCCCACAGATCAGCTTATAAACTTCAGCATATTTTTCCAGGACTATTTACCTTCAAACCCTACATTTAAAGTTTATCTTGCTTTGCACTACGGTTCAGGATTACCAGTTACAGCTCCTGGATCTGTAAATGGAGAGAATTATTTTCGTATGCCTCCATATCGGCGAGTTGACCTTGGGTTTTCAAAAATCTTAAAAGACAAAGATTCTACTGTTGGGGAAAAAGGAATTTTCCGGCATTTCAGTACTGCATGGATCAGCATGGAGGTATTTAACTTGTTGGATATCAACAATACAATTTCCTACACATGGATCACGACTGTAAATAACTTAAGTGGTCAGGTAGGAGAATTTGCTGTACCAAATTATCTTACATCCCGTCGTATCAATTTGAAACTAACCGGAAATTTCTAAAGAGCTGGGTAGGATATAAAAATCATCTCTTTATTTTCTAAAAAAAGAAAACTTGCTCTTTCTTTTTATTTTTTAACAATGGATGAATAAAACCCAAATAATAATTATCATACTTCCAAACCACCCCGTCTCTCGAATACTCGAGCCACCCCTCCTTGAAGAAAAAAAAGGAGGGGAATTTGGGTAGTATTTTAATGACTAACATATTTTTAATTGAGGGTGTCCAAAAATGATATTAGTGAGTCATTCTGAATTTATTTCAGAATCTTAAGTTATTAATTATAAACAGATCCTGAATCAAGTTCAGGATGACGATATGCGTTATAGTAACTTTTTGGACACCCTCTACGCTGGCGAATGAATTAATCAATTTTGAGAAAGCAAATATTCTGTTTTCCCTCCTTACAATTTCCGGAAGTGAAGAGTAGAAATTCGCCAGGGGGAGGTGGTTCTTCTAAAGTTGATTTCTTTATTAAAACACTTAAAAAGCTTCTCATAGAGTTGCTCTTCAGACACTTTGTTTCAGGTTAAGTTTAGAACTTAAACGATCCTCTTGCAAGTATTTCATCCAAAGGCTTCCTTACTCTCTCCATAAGTTCCCTATCTTTAAGTTCCGCAGGTAACTGATCTGCTTCTCCCTGGTATCCCATCACAAACATGGCAACCGTTTCGTACTCATAAGGAATTTTCAGAAATTCTTTTGCTTTTTCCGGGTAATAGCCCCCCATTTGATGGACTCGAATACCCATAAATGTTGCCTGCGCAAGAAGTCCCCCCATGGCCAGCCCTGTATCATGCAAAGCAAATTTATTTGGTTTCCCGTTGAGACTGAAATTCAATTTTGTACAACTAATTCCTATCAAAGGAACATTCCTGGCCCATTCCCTGTTGCCCTCCATAAGCAGGGATATAAAAGTCTCAAATTCCTTGTCTTCCTTCTTTGCATATATAAAACGCCAGGGTTGCTCATTGAAACTGGATGGAGCCTAACGAGCCGCTTCAAATAAAAGCTCAAGACTTTCGTCATCAATAGCTTTTTCGGAAAATGCATATGGGCTTATACGATCTGTAATAAATGGTTGTAAATAAGATCTCTTTATTTTCATAGCAGGTTAACTTTAATTATTGTAAAGCACTGTTGTTTGATTAAAAAATATACTTTTATTTTCTATAACAGATAATTATCCTTTGTTTTTGTAAAAACAAATTCTTTTTTTGTAGTAGAATCAAACATAATCAATAATAAAACAATAAATCCATGAATACACAAGATTTTATAACACGTGAAGAAAAATATGGCGCCCATAATTACCACCCATTACCAGTAGTACTTGAAAAGGGAAAAGGAATCTATGTTTGGGACGTTGAAGGGAAAAAGTATTTTGACTTCCTGTCTGCATATTCTGCAGTGAACCAGGGGCATTGTCATCCGAAAATTATAGCTGCTATGCAAAATCAGGCTAACCAGCTTACACTCACTTCCAGGGCATTTTATGCAAGTGCGCTTGGTGAATACGAAGAATATATTTGCAATTACTTTGGTTATGACAAGGTACTTCCTATGAATACGGGGGCTGAGGGCGATGAAACAGCTCTGAAGCTATGCCGTAAATGGGCATACACAAAAAAAGGAATCCCTGAAAACCAGGCAAAGATAATTGTGTGTGAGGAAAATTTTCATGGCCGTACAATTACAATTATCTCCATGTCTACAGATCCGCTTGCAAAGAAAGATTTTGGCCCTTATACACCTGGCTTTATATGCATTCCTTACAACGATCTGGATGCGCTGGAAAAGGAATTGGAAGATCCAAATGTAGCTGGCTTTCTTGTTGAGCCCATACAGGGAGAAGCAGGAGTTTTTGTACCTGATGAAGGTTACCTTAGAAAAGCTTATGATTTGTGTAAAGCAAAGAACGTACTCTTCATTGCAGATGAAGTTCAGACAGGCATTGCCCGCACAGGAAAACTTCTTGCCAGTGATCATGAAGGAATTCGCCCCGATGTGCTCATCCTTGGCAAAGCTCTTTCAGGAGGGGCTTATCCTGTATCGGCTGTTCTGGCTGATGATGAAATTATGCTTTGCATTAAGCCGGGCGAACATGGATCAACCTTTGGAGGAAACCCGGTTGCGGCAAAAGTAGCCATCGCCGCACTGGAGGTAGTTAAAGAGGAGAAGCTAGCTGAGAATGCTGATCGACTGGGGAAAATCTTCCGTAAGGAATTATCAGATATCAAATCGGATATGATTGGTATTGTACGTGGAAAAGGATTATTAAATGCAGTTGTTGTTACTCCCAAAAATGGTAAAACAGCATGGGATGTATGTGTGGCAATGAAAGAAAATGGTCTGATTGCCAAACCTACTCATGATCATATTATTCGCTTTGCACCTCCACTTGTAATTACAGAGGATGAGCAATATGAAGCGATTGAAATTATTAAAAAAACTTTTAAGGAATTTGAATAACATGAAAAATAAGTTGAGTGTAATTGTACTGCTTGCATTTTCTCTGTCTATAAGCGGCTTCAGTCAGAAAAAAAATCTCACTTACCAGCAAGCTTATGGCAAAAAACGTCCTGAAGTAAGCAAACCCCTTCCAGGAATAAGCGGATGGTTTGATAACGACCATTACCTTGAGACAAAAACTTTTGATGAAAAAAGGCAGGTGGTTAAAGTTGAGGCTATTACAGGAAAAGAAACTACCTACCTGGATTACTCTGCATTAAATGAAAAATTGGGCGAAGGCTTTGACCTAAACAAGAGTGCAACAAGTACAGATGATCTTCAGCATTTCATCCTCGTGAAAGAAAAGAATCTATACTATTATAATACAAGTGTCGGTAGTTTAAAGCAATTTACCTTTTCTGAAGATCCTGAAAAAAACCCAAGCTTCTCACCTGACAATAAAAAAGTTGCCTTCACCCGCAAAAACGACTTGTATGTGGTTGATCTGGCATCAGGGAAAGAAACCAGGCTAACCAACGACGGATCAGACTTAATCCTGAATGGCTATGCATCATGGGTATATTATGAAGAAATTCTTGGACGCGGCTCCCATTACAGGGCTTTCTGGTGGTCTCCTGATGCCAGCATGATCGCATATCTGAGATTTGATGATTCTCCAGTACCTGAGTTCCCCCTTTTTAATGCTGATGGCGTGCATGGATCACTTGAAATTACGCATTATCCAAAACCGGGAGATCCTAATCCTTTGGTTAAGCTAGGCGTAGCTCATCTTAATTCAGGAAAAACAAGCTGGATAGAAACCAATGAAGATGAGGACCGCTATGTGGCCTGGCCCTTTTGGACAACCGATTCAAAAGAACTGATTTATCAGTATATGAACCGGGACCAGGATATGATTACATTTTTTGCCTCAGATCCTAACACAGGAACGCTTAGAAGTATTTATACTGAAAAACAAAAAACATGGGTCGAGTTTTTTGAAGATGTGTACGTTTTTGAAGACGGCAGCGGTTTCCTTTTGCGTAGTGATAAAAGCGGGTGGCGCAACCTCTATCACTATGATCTGCAAGGCAAGCTGGTAAATCAAATTACCAATTTTGATTGGCGGGTAACAGGAATTTCAATGGTTGATGAAAAAAATAAAACTGTTTATTTTACCGGTACAGCAGGCGCCTCAACAGAAAATCATCTTTTCTCCATTAAACTAAATGGTAAGAAATTTAAAAGGTTGACTAATTCATCAGGTACTCACCGGGTAAGTGTTTCTCCGGGCGGAAAGTATTTTTATGATACATACAGCAATTATGAGCTACCTGCAAAAATGGGCTTATTCAAAACAGATGGCAAACCCGTTAAAATGCTGGGCGATTCAAAACTTCCGGCTATGGATGAGTATAACCGGGGAAAAGTGGAAATGTTCACCATACCCACTGAAAATGGATACGACCTTCCTGCCATGTGGATACTGCCTCCTGACTTTGATGAGAATAAAAAATATCCTGTAATATTCACCATTTACGGTGGTCCCAATGCCCCCTCTGTCAGGAATTCCTTCAGAAGGAGTTTTGGTGCCGATTACCTGGCACAGAACGGTATCATTACTTTTATTGTTGACCATAGGTCAAGCGGTCATTTTGGTAAAAAAGCTGTTGAACTCATGCACCGAAACCTTGGGAAATGGGAAATGCACGATTATATCGAGGCTGTAAAATGGTTAAGGAAAAAATCATTTATTGATGAGAAGAAAATCGGTATTACAGGAGGAAGTTATGGTGGTTATATGACCTGTATGGCTCTTACAAAAGGAGCCGATTACTTTACACACGGTATTGCAAATTACTCGGTTACTGACTGGCATTTATATGACAATGTGTATACAGAACGCTTTATGGACACACCTGAACAAAATCCTGAAGGATATAAAAACGGATCGGCTCTTACTTTTGTAGACCAGTTTAAGGGTGAGATGTTAATTACTCACGGCACATTGGATGACAATGTTCATATGCAAAATACCATACAGTTTATTGATAAGCTGGAAGATCTGGATAAGGAATTCAGTATGTTATTGTATCCGAATAAAAGGCATGGCTGGGGCGGACCAAAACGAACCCACCTTACACGGGTGTCTACTCAATTCTGGTTCAAACATTTTCTCGACAAGGAATTGAATACGGATGAATGAGGAGAAGCATGAAGTAGGCAGCAGGAAGTAGGCAGCAGGAAGTAGGCAGTAGGCAGTAGGCAGAAGGCAGTAGGCAAAAGTAATTATTTTTCTAATCCTTTAAATGAATAATAAAATGATGAAAAATTTGAAACCATACATGGTCATGTTACCAGTATTGTTAATCATGGTTACTATATCTTGCAGGCAGGATGAAACCATAAAGGTACTTGCGGGCACAGGGGAAGCTGGGTTTGAAGACGGGATTCCGGGAAAAATGAACAAACCAATACGCTTAACAGCATTTCAGGATAATTCGGTGATATTTGCAGATTTCAGCAATCATGCCATTCGCAGTGTTAATCTTAAAGGAGAGATTAGAACTATTGCAGGCGGTCCTGATAAGGAAGGTTTTCTGGATGGCCCGGCCGATCAGGCAAAATTCAAATCACCACATGGTGTCGCTTACGATCCGGCAACAGGGATAATTTACACAGTAAGCGCCAGCAATCATATCATTAGGATGATAACACCTGTTGGGAACAATGAATATGAAGTATCTACCCTGGCTGGAATTCCTGGAGAATCAGGGTTTGCTGATGGCAGTGCTGATTCTGCCTTATTTAATTCCCCTCATGGGGTGGTAATTGCTCCAGGGGGTGGAATTTATGTGGTAGATATCGGAAATGCGCGCGTACGTCAAATTAAAGACGGGATGGTTAGTACCATTGCAGGCACCGGAGAGCATGGAGCCATGGATGGGAATACCAATGAAGCTACATTTACATATCCTATGGATCTGGTATTGGATGGAGAAAACATACTTATTGCTGATGCTGCCACAAATAGTATTCGGATAATTATTCCCGGGACTAAAGTAAGCACTTTAGCAGCCATGGATTCTTTAGATACACCTCATGGAGTTGCTGCTGACAAAAAAGGTATTGTTTATGAGGCAGACATGGGAACCAGCAGAATTATCAGCATAAATAAGGAAGGAATAACTTCCGTTGTTGCAGGTGTTGGAAAACCCGGTCCAGGAATTGAAGAATTAAACAAACCCGCCGCAGTTCTGGTGCATGCCGGATATTTGTGGATTGCTGATTTATACAATCACCAGATAAAAGTGATTAAGCTTAAATGATTTGGCAAAGAATTTCACAATAGCTGATCATCTTATTATTTTATATTGACCTCCTTCGGAGATCATTTACGGAGTTGGCTTTTTATTACCCAGCACATTTGCCCTGAAGGGGCAATATTTCAATAACCCTCCTGGTTCCGGTACTCCGGGATTAGGAGGGTTATTGCTAATCGCAA
>DAOWNN010000218.1 GCA_030642585.1 Bacteroidota bacterium
CGAATTCCAAGCTGGGCTTGCCATCTTGAACTCGAGATACCTGAATCATCCAATGACCAGACATTTCCTGATGGCTTATCAAAGCTGAATTCAGGAGTTGTAGTATCTGCACCAAAACCTTCGAAATCAATCAACCTGAAATTATCATTTCCGGTGTAGTACTTAAGACCCCAGGAATTATTTATCATATTACCAAGGTTGAAAATATCTAAGCTTATTTGCAGTGTGTGTTTTCCGGGACCTGCATCAACAAAGATATCCTGTACAATCTTGAAATCGAAAATATGTGTGAAAGGATTACGGGCTCCGTTTCTTTCAGCATAGTCACCACGATGCTGGCTCAGGTAATCATCACTCTCAATAAATGCATCCAGATCTGCCCATTGTTGAGCTGCTGTAGGTGCATCTTCGAATACTATGTCACTCTGACTTGCAGGAATATAGATCAGGTTATTATCACTTTCACCGTTTCCGTTCAGGTTGCCACGATCTCTGTAAACATAGGAGAATCTTCTGCCTGACTGTCCGTTGTAATACAGACTGACAGTAGTTGCAAGATGGTTCAGGTATTCAATCCTGTAATTTGCAAAAGCAAGAATTCTATGTCCCAGGTCAAAGTCGGAATAAGAAAGTTCAAGATTATTCAATCCGTTCACCTGTTCCATATATCTCCACTGGGAAGAGTTCTGTGAAGAAGTAGCATCGTTTAAAGCCATAGCCCTTCCAAAAGTATAGGCAAGAGTTCCGGAAAATCCTTTGGTCAATGGCTTTGTAATACTGGCAGTAATATTGTAAGTATATCCCTCACTGGTATTGGCACCAACCATTATCCTGGTATAATCTGCATCCAGGCTGGTTCTATCATAATGTGGACGTTTATCGGCACCTGTAAGGTAAAAATCAGGCTCTTGCTCAACATTCATATTATAATAGATCATATTGTTAAGCGTTTTGGTATAAATACCTTCAACGGAAGCAATCAGTCCGCCAACAGAAAGTTTTTGGTCTACTGCAGCACTTAACCTTAATATTTGTGGAAACTTGAAGTCTTCTGCAAAAAGGTCCATCTGGCCACCCCAATCAGCATCGGTATAACCAAAATCAGGATTTGTGTACTGGTTGTCCCAGTCTGATTCGAAAGTAATAGGATGAGATCCTCCATTCCAGGAACTCCTGTGGTATACACCACCAATGGTAATACCATTGTTTGTATAAGATCCACCCGGCCAAACAAGAGGGATACGACTTGTAAAGATACCCAGACCACCACGCACCTGTGTTTTTTCTTCACCTGTTACATCCCAGTTAAATCCAATTCTTGGAGAGAACATCAACTGACCTTTTGGCATTTGTCCTGCCTGTGCACCCATCATATCCCATTCAGCTTCAATAACCGGCCTGGTTACATTATTGAAATGAGTGTCTTCTGCAGGATCATCCAGGAACATTGGCATATCAACACGCACACCAACAGTCAATTTAAAATCATCGCTTACCTGGAACTCATCCTGTGCATAAAGTCCCCACTGGAACATACTGAATATAGCAGCAGCTTCAGATCCATCACCTGTTATAACATCATCATCTGTCAACGAATAACCTCTTTCATATTGATATGCTGGTACTTCCCCGGGTGTATCAACTGTTAAGAAGTCAGCAACTGTTGAGTACCTGTACTCACCAAAGTTTTTTCTCATAAAAAGGTTATAGGTACTTGAGTATTCCAAATTGACACCTACAGTAATTGTATGTTTCCCTTTATAAATTGAGAAGTTATCGGTAAGTGTGAAAACATCCTGGTCAAGCTGATTAGCAGTAGAATAAGGTTCGGATCCAGCATAAATCGTAGCAGAACCATCATAAATTCGTAGAGCCGGGAATGATGCTCCATATGGGTCCCTGTCGTCACGAACAGAAGTGAAACCCACTACCATGTTATTTGAAAAACCATCATAGTTACTTTTCAATTCAACAGATGATGAATTGGTAACACTTGGGAAATACTGAGCATTATTCTCATAACCAATAGCGTAATTACTTGAAGAACCTACTTTTACAGCTTCTAGGTTTGTATATGAGTGCCGAGCCATCAATTTGTGATGCTGGTTGATATTCCAGTCCAGTCTGATAAGGAACTTATCTGAATCCAGGGTCCGTGTTTTGCTTTCCCATGGTCCGGGATCATATCCCATACTTTCAAGCTTATCAGTAACCAGGCCAATAGTTGCCCTGTCTGAATCACCTGCATATTCGGCATCAAAAGTGGAATAATTTGCAGGAGTTTCTTCTCTTTGAATCTCTGCACTTGCAAAAACAAAAAGTTTGTTCTTAATAATCGGAGCACCTATTCTGATTCCGTAAGTGTTAGATGAAAATTTCGGAAGTTTTTCGCGAAGATCCTTATCTTCCTGGTCAGGGGTTTTCCCTGCAAGACCTTCATTCCTCATGAAATAATATGCAGAAGCTTCCACTTTGTTTGAACCACTGCGGGTAACAGCATTGATACTGGCACCGGCAAATCCTGATTGACGAACATCGAAAGGAGCCAATACTATCTGGAATTGCTCAATGGCATCCATACTGATCGGTGAACCTCCGGTTTGGCCACCGTTTGTTCCGGTTGCAGAAAGGCCAAAAACGTCGTTGTTTACTGCACCATCAATAGAAATTGCATTGAATCGGTTGTTTATCCCGGCAATGGTAATAGCGCCATCATCCCTGACTGAAGCCTGAGGAGTAAGGCGGGTAAAGTCGGTCATGTCACGATTAATAGAAGGCATAACTGCAATCTCGTCAGCTCCAACTACAGTTTCAGCACCGGTACGGTTCCCGTCAAATGTACTGAATCCCTTAACACGGGTTCCGGTAACTGCAACTTCGGCAAGCTGTGTGGTTGTTTGTCCAAGGGTCACATTCAACTTAAAAGTCTGTCCAAGAGTCAGATAAATACCATCTCTCTCGTAAGACTCAAATCCAACATAGGAAACAGTTACTTTGTAAGGTCCGCCAACATTTAAGTTAGGCAAACGAAAATAACCCTGTGTATCGGTAATACCTCCAAATTGTGATCCGGTTGGTGTATGTACCGCAATTACCGTTGCTCCCGGCAGGGTTTCACCATTGGTGTCTACTATCTTCCCGTTCATTCCGGAGGTAGTAGTACCCTGTCCAAAAGTTGTTAATGCTGCAAAGAAGAAAATTGCAGCACTAAACAAAATTTTAAGATTTGATTTCATAGTTTAAATTTAATTGATTAGGTTAAAAAAATATGTGCAAAATTATATTTTACATTTCGGTTTGGGGTCAGCTCAATGTTAAGAAAACATTAAATTTAAAGATGATTAACAGCTAAAAAACACACTGCTAAACCAGGAATAAATTACTCTTAAACAGAGCAAATAAAATTAAGTAAAATTGAAGGCTGTAGAAATTTAATCCTTCAACAAATTATGAACAATGGCCTGGGTGGCTCCTTTGTTGCTTTGCACATAATCTCCAGCGACCTTGCCAGTGTTTATAAGGATTTCGGAGGAGTTCAGCAAAGCCGTAAGCCTGTTTACAAAGTCTTCATAACTTTTGATATTCATCCCTCCCCCTAGTTCTACCAGGTCGACTGCTTCCTGAAATTTCTGATAAGCGGGGCCAAAGATTATGGGAATGCCATAGCTGGCAGGTTCAAGAATGTTATGAATCCCTGCCCCAAAGCCACCTCCGACATAGGCAATTTCTCCATAGCCATACAAGCTGGATAGTAAGCCTATATTATCAATTACCAGGATGTCAAATTCTTTGATTTCTGTATGCTTGCATTCAGAATATAGAATGCCGGGACGTTTCAATCGATTAAGAATAAACTTTATATGTGCTTCATCAATTTCATGAGGAGCAAGTATCCATTTCAATCCGGATTTTTGTTCGTTTATATATTTTATCAATATCTCTTCATCCTCTCTCCATGTACTGCCGGCAACGATTAAGGTCTGGCTATTTTTAAATTCCTCAATGATCTTAAGTGTTTTTGATTGTCTTTGAATTTGATCCACCCTGTCAAATCGTGTGTCTCCCGAAACAGTACAATTCAGAATGCCATGCTTCTTTAAGATTAAAGCAGATTTTTCATTCTGGACAAACAAGTGTGTAAAATAAGATAGCATTTTCATAAATGCTTTCCCATAGAATTTAAAAAACCATTGGTCTTCCCTGAAATTTGCAGAAATTAAGAATACCGGAATATGCTTTAATTGTATTTCATGCAAATAATTATACCAAAACTCGTACTTAACAAACACAACCAGTTTTGGCCGAACCAGGTCTAAAAACTTTCGAACGTTCTTTTGTGTATCAAGAGGTAAATAGAAAACCTTCTCTGCGTGTTCATAGTTTTTTCTTACCTCATATCCGGAAGGGGAAAAGAAAGTTACAATCAAAGAACAATCAGGATTTCTCTTTTTATATTCTTCAATTACTGATCTGCCCTGCTCAAACTCTCCAAGTGAAGCACAATGAAACCATACAATATGATCTTCATGCAAAAAATCTGATCCAATACCAGCCCATTGCCCTTTTCTGCCATTCCTCCATAGTCTGGCTTTCTCATTAAATAATGAGGCAAGAGTTATTCCGAAACCGTAAAGGATTATTGCAAGATTGTAAAAAAAACGGAACATGTGTGAAACGATTAGAGGGTGGGTTCAAAGATAGGAAGAACGTTTGACGCAGTCAAACCTCACTAGCGGCTTTTCAGAGGTACCCCAGCGGGTGCGAGTAACCGTTCAAAGTCGAATGGTC
>DAOWNN010000197.1 GCA_030642585.1 Bacteroidota bacterium
AAACCATAATAAACCAGCATTGGAATAGTCCCGGCGGCAATCCACGAACCAATTAATGCTCCAACAACTATAACAATAAGCATTGCAGGCATGCCTTTCATCATGCTCTTGATAATCCCGTTTTCTATCTCTTTATATGAATATCCCAGATATAGAGCAATAAATCCTGCAACCGTTGCCGCAGCAATCAATAAGATCTCTGCATTAAGGTGTAAAAGTCCATATCCAAACCCCAGGAAGACTGCAACTGCAATTAATGGTATCAGAGATAGTGTAAACGAAGGGACTTTTTTTGTATTTGTCATTTTGATCAATGTTTTTTAACTTTTAATGTTTCCATTGTGCCCTACCTGGCATTAGACATTTCTGTGAATATTTTTCTTCTTGCCACCAATTCCATGGATATCGGCTCGGAGAGACGCAGAATGGGATATTCTCTTCCTTCTTCCAGATATTCATCAAAACAATACTGAAGCATGCTCCTCTCCGCTACAATTCCATAACTTGACTGGGGCTCCAAAAGCAATGGAATAAGGTTAGAGGCATTTTGATTTAATAATACCAGGATTGAACCCGCTTCAATAAGCCTGTTTTCTGTCCATTTATAAACGTCTACCTCCTTCTTTGCCTTTTCCTCATCCAGGCCATCAGTAATATGCCTTATTCTGTACAGCTCAACATTCAATTGAGAATCCTTTTTCAAACTAAACATCTCAATTTCATGCCTCTCTAAAAGATCGATCAATTCTTTCTCTCCGGATGAAAATAAATAGGCCACCGGTTTTGTAACACTCCTTTTTATTTTCACAAGAGGTTCATATCTCTCAAGGTCAACTTCAGTATGCTTCCATCTGTATAGGTCAAATACAGGAAATCTAAAAGTCGGATTCAAGCTATCCGGGAAATAATCCATCTGGATATACGATAAGTGCTCTGCTCCAATATTCTCAAGTAACAATTCTTTCTGCGCCTCACCAACAAATTCAATTATCTCTCTGTGATTTTGGCTCATAGTCTCCAGGAAAGAAAGTAAAGCTGTTATTTGCCCTCTTGTTCTGTATTCTATATTCTGTCTGGGATCTGGGAATCTCTTTCCCTCAATAATAATAAATGAAAGATTATTATAGATACCAAAACTCTGCCTGCCATCATTAATATTTGTGGTGCTATGACGTACCCTGGTATGCTCTGATGGAGGCCCGCCTACAATATACCGGCTATACCTAAATCCTTTTTCTTTAATGAATGTTCCAATCTGTGGCATCAATACATTACGTGAAAATGCAATTAGTTCAGAATCAACATTCAAATTGGTAGCACCACCAAGCATTTCATCAGCATCCTTAACCATTCCTTTTTCTATCCATCTTCTGCTAATTGAATTATATTCATGAATATCCAGTGTAACTTCAGGCATCCACTTCTTATATACCTTATGTAAGGCCTGAACTTCAGGTTCACTAAGCAAAACATGATTCCTGTTTAGATCCATGTTATTGGCATTTCTTCTTTGCAGCACCTCACCTCCGTCAGGGTTGACCATTGGAATTAAAATCAAATCAATATTTTTTAAAATATACGATTTCTCCTTCACCAGGTCTCGTGCAACTATCAATGCTGCTTCTTTCCCTGATGGTTCATTTCCATGCTGCTGACAAAAAACCATGACCACAGGTTTTTCTGCTCGCTGGCTGCCAAACCTGGAACTACCTGTAATAAAAAGTACCGGTATCTCTCTGCCCTGAACAGATTTCCCAATTATTTCAATGGAAATTTCTTTATTCTTCGAACTCAATTCTTGCAGATAATCCATCATTGGTCCATGTTGAGTCAATTCTGTAAATTGACTTTCTTCCAATGGTGTTCTCAATTGTGCAGATCCCTGAATAAATATCACCAGGAATATCAGGGGTGAGATAGTCCTGAACCAAATTGCTTTTTTACTACTTTTCATATGTATGGTTTATGTTTATAATATTGATCACACACCTTTGGGGCTAAGTATAATTTCAAGCTTCCAGAACCCCATTGGTGCAATATTCATTGGGGGAGAAATCATTATTCTTCAAAAGTTCCCTTTTTAATTAATTTACCCTTCCGGGTCATAATTACCCCATTTGCTAAAAGGTATTCTATCTCATTTTTCTCATTCAAAAGCACAAGGTCAGCATCTTTATCAACAGCAATACGACCCTTACCAGTAAGTTTTAATATATCTGCGGGATTAGATGTTACAACTGCTAATGCTTTCTCCAATGGAAGTCGCTCATCCTCCACCAACTCAATGAGAGTATGAAAAATGGCATCAGGACTTCCTATGCCCAATTTGACTAATTTCCCCTCTTCAAAAACAGGGAGTGACCCGCAGCCATCAGAGGTAACCGTAATATGATTCAGTGGAACTCCTGCGGTCAGCAATTCAACCACAGCTCTTGAAGCTTTATTATTTTCAAACCCGTACTCTTTAGGATAAGCAGTAAGATCAATATATCCGGCTTTTCCATATGTTTTTGACTCCTCTAAAAGATGATCATTGCGGTTACAATGTGTAGGTAAGAATTGGGTAAATTGCAAATCACTTTTTTCAACTGCCTTGTATATCAATTCGAAAGGATTTTTTCGATTGCCAATATGTAAATTGACAATCCCTGATTTTCCCGAAAACATACCTCCAATCCTTGCATGTACAGCCATTCTGATCAGTTCTCTGACTGATGGTTCTGAGGATCTGTGATCAGAGATAGCCACTTCCCCAACACCAATTATTTCATCAATTAAAGAAATATCTCTACCTACATCCCCCAAAATTGTTGGAGTTGGAACCTGGTAGGCACCGGTATACATCCAGGCAGAAACACCCTCGGCTCTTAAGGACTTAACTTTCATCAAAACACCTTCAAGGTTTCTGGTCATACCATCTGTTCCCAGCAAACCTATCACTGAAGTAACCCCTGCCCTAAGCATTTGACTCAACTGAAGCTCGGGTGTACGGGTAGAGGGGCCACCTTCACCACCCGAACCGGCAATATGAACATGGCCATCAATCAGTCCGGGAATAGTTTTCAAACCGGAACCATCTATTATTTCAACATCAAGTTTTGAAAGTGTGTGATCAATAAGGTCATTACCAATTGCCAGTATTTTTCCTCCACCGATTAATATATCTGTTTTTCCAAAAAACTCAGGTGCATAAATATCCGTTTTCTTAATTAATATCATAATTTCCTGTTTCAATTACTTTGAGTTTGATCAATCATAAGTTAGGAATAATTATCTCCCATGAACTAAGCACTGTATAATTTCGATTTGGCAACAAACCATGGATTCAATAATTCAGGCTTATTATAATTCAAGGGAGTTTCATCCAGCTTCATAAGGGATCCGCCCGATTCAGTTATAATTACATGACCAGCCGCAATATCCCATTCCATGGTGGGTCCCATTCTGGGATAAACATCTGCTTTGCCTTCAGCTATAAGGCACAATTTCAGGGAGCTACCTGCAGGTACTAAATCTATTTTCTCGTCCTTTCCTTTAAGTTCCCTGATAAAATCTTCAGTTTCTTGTGAAAGATGTGAACGACTGGCAACCACTCTTATCCTCTTGCCCTTTCTATAGTCAGGTAATCTCCTTGACTTTTTCAGTACCTGTTGAAAGTCCTCCTCATTCAGATCCTTTGGTTCCACTTTATCAATTTTGTAGGCCCCATGACCTTTAAGGGCAAAATATAGACGTTTCAATACCGGTAAATAAATAACACCAACAATGGGGACATTTTTCTCCATCAAGGCAATATTCACCGTAAATTCATCATTCCTTTTAATAAACTCCTTGGTTCCATCCAGGGGATCAATCAACCAGTATCTTTCCCAGTCCTTACGAATATCCCAGGAAATTTGCGAGCCTTCTTCACTAAGCACCGGAATACCAAAACCTTTAAGCCCATCAACAATTATTGAATTTGATGTCTTATCAGCCAGAGTAAGTGGCGAATTATCCTCCTTCATTTCAATATTAAAATCAGATCTGCCATAAACCTCCATAATGGCATTGCCTGCAGTAAGGGATAGCCGTAAAGCCTTTATTAATAGAAATTTTAAAGAATAAATCTCTGGCCTCATTAAATTAAAAGTATATCAGGCTTAAAATAAAAACCGTAACAATCATATACAAAATGGTTAAGGGAAAACCCAATCGTAAGAAATCCTTAAATGCATAGTTCCCGGGTCCATATATCATAAGATTTGTCTGGTAACCAATAGGAGTAATAAAATTGGCAGCTGCAGCATATGCTACGGTCAGAATAAAAGGTTTTGGGTCAAGTCCGAGTTTAAGAGACATAGTCAGGGCAATTGGAAAAATAAGAGCTACTGCAGCCTTCCCTGTTATATATGCCCCGAGAATGGAAGTGATGATAAAAATTCCAATCAAAACACCGATTTTACCAAGAGGAGTAAAAATGGAAATGAAAAAATTTGCAAACATTGGAGCTGCTCCTGATTTTGTCATTGCTATGCCAAGGGCAAGGGACATAACAATTATTAAGCCCAGGTTATAATCAATACTTCTCGTAAGATCTTTGGGATTAGTAAGCTTCAGGATAAAGGAAACAAGTAAAAGTATAATCAAGCCCATAAAAAGCGTAATTATTTTAAAAGCAGAAAGGAAAATAGCTAGAAAAGTCCACCTACCAGGATTACTATTTTATATGTTTCCACCTTTGAAAACTCTTTTATCCTGGAAATAAGATAAAAATCCCGTGTGTCGCGAATTCTCTCTCTGAATAAGTCACCAGCATATAAAAGCAGAACATCTCCGGCTTTAATTTCCACTCCATGCATTTCACCTGATATTCTTTCCTGGTTACGATGGATGCTTATAACTGCTGCATCAAATCTTGATCTGAAATTAATTTGCTTAAGAATTTTACCAATAAATAAAGAATTATGTGAAACCACAACTTCCACTACCTCTGTTCTTTTTTTTCTATGAAGCATACCAACAGATGGAATTGTAAGACCCGAGTTAGCATCCATAAGATCAGCAATTGGTGCCTTATCACCAGCAAAAACAAGCAGGTCTCCTGCTTCAATTAATAAATTATTAGATACTACAAAAAGAACCCTGTTTTGTCTTCTGATCTCAACCAGGTACAGACCATTTAAATTTCTCAAACCTGAATCACCAACAGATTTCCC
>DAOWNN010000180.1 GCA_030642585.1 Bacteroidota bacterium
CAGAAAAAAGACCTATTACAAAGAGTTAGAACTTTCCTGGGTAGGCGATTTTAATCCCAAAATGATATCCTTATACAAAGCCCTGGGTGCAACTCAAGCCAAAAAACATATTACATACAGGTATTTGTTTGATAGAGATTCTATTTTTATTCGCTATAAAGATGAGGCCTTAGAGCCAAATACCTAAAACTATTCAGCATTGTCAGGTAAACCCACTTTAGAATCAAATATTTAGGTGAAGGGCTAAAGCCCATTTTTTTCTTCTTGATTATCCCCAGGCTTAAGCCTGGGGTTAGTAAAACCACGTGTTACATGGGCTTTAGCCCACATATAGTTTTTAACCAGACACTAATGAAAACTCTTTTAAAAATAGTCCTTCATATTTTGTGATTCTCCTAACAATATTTATCTTTGCAGCCCTTAATTGATAAAAAAGACATGAAAAAAGAAATTCATCCGGAAAACTTTCGCCTTATAGTGTTCAAGGATATGTCAAATGGACATACCTTCATGACTCGCTCAACGGCAAATACTAAGGAAACCATAAAAATGGATGACGGGAAAGATTATCCCCTTGTGAAGCTTGAAATTTCAAACACTTCGCATCCATTTTATACAGGGAAAATGAAACTTGTTGATAGTGCAGGAAGAGTTGATAAATTTATGAACCGGTATAAGACTCATATGGAAAAAAATAAGAAATAGAGAATATAAAGATCCTTCTGAAGCTCCTCATTTTACGGGGAGCTTTTTTTTTAAAATAATAAACAGAATTTTTTGGATTATGCCAATTTGAGTATTCTTGTCATTATTGTTAATTTGGCATATTCATTGTTAAATACTAATTGTGAAATTCGAAGGCCTCATGCATGACACTTTGGCCTTTTAATAATAACTAATAGAACTATTTGTGCATTATATATGGATATAAAAAATAAGAGAAGGTTTGGGGAATTGTTTGTTGCTCAGTCACTTGATGATGAGGGCGATTTTATACCCCTCATTTCCGATGAAAATGAGGAAGATGTAAAGAACGTGGAAGTTCCGGACGACCTGCCAATTCTACCACTAAAAAATACAGTTTTATTTCCCGGGGTTGTTATTCCTATCACTGTTGGAAGAAATAAGTCATTAACCCTGGTTAAAGAAAGCTATGCAGGAGATCGCCTTCTTGGAGCTCTTTCTCAAAAAGATGCAGAGATTGATGATCCTAAAAAAGATGATCTGGCAAGAGTAGGTGCCATAGCTCAGATTCTTAAAATTCTTGAAATGCCAGATGGAAGTACCTCTGTTATAATTCAGGGAAAAAGGAGGTTTGAAGTAGAAGAAATTGTAGCAACGAATCCTTTTTTTCGTGCCAAAGTTAAACTCCTGGAGGATACAAAAGCGGTAAAGGGGGATAAAGAATTTGTCGCCCTGGTTCAGGCCTTAAAGGATATGTCCCTTAAGATTATTAGACTTTCTTCAAATATTCCGCAGGAAGCTTCTTTTGCTGTGAAAAACATTGAAAGTCCTGAGTTTCTCATCAACTTTATCTGTGCCAATTCCAATGTTGAGGTACATGAAAAACAAGCTCTGCTTGAAATATCTGATCTGAAATTGAGGAGTACCAAATTATTGGAGCAGTTGACAAAAGAGGTTCAGATGCTTGAACTGAAAAATGATATCCAGTCGAAAGTTAAACATGAACTGGACAAGCAGCAGCGCGAGTACATGCTGCATCAGCAGATGAAGACTATCCAGGATGAACTTGGTGGAAATCCTATGGATCAGGAAGTTGAAGAACTTAAGAAAAGAGCCATTGATAAGAAATGGAATGAACAGGTAAGCAAGATATTTAATAAGGAAATTGATAAGCTCCAGAGAATGAATCCTGCAGTGGCTGAATATTCAGTTCAAATGAATTATTTGCAGGTCTTGCTTGATCTGCCATGGGAGGATTATTCAACAGATAATTTTGACCTGGCTCGTGCAGAAAAAACTCTGGAAAAAGATCACTATGGTCTGGAAAAAGTGAAGGAAAGGATACTGGAACATCTTGCAGTACTCAAATTAAAAGGAGATATGAAATCTCCAATCTTATGTTTATATGGCCCCCCTGGCGTCGGTAAAACATCCCTTGGCAAGTCTGTTGCAAAGGCCCTGGGAAGATCCTATGTGAGGATGTCACTGGGAGGAATGCACGATGAGGCAGAGATCAGGGGACATAGAAAAACCTATATAGGTGCAATGCCAGGACGAATAATCCAGAATATTAAAAAGGCAAAATTTTCAAATCCGGTATATATCCTGGATGAAATTGATAAGGTTGGAAATGATTTTCGTGGAGATCCATCTTCCGCCTTACTTGAGGTGCTTGATCCTGAACAGAATAGCACTTTTCACGACAACTTCCTTGAAGTTGATTATGACTTGTCTAAAGTACTTTTTATAGCTACTGCAAATACTCTTGGTAGTATTAATCCGGCTTTACGCGACAGGATGGAAATGATAGAAATTAGTGGCTATCTGGTGGAAGAGAAGATTGAAATTGCCAAAAGGCATCTAATACCCAAACAACTTCTGCTTCATGGATTGAAAAAAAGAGACCTTGTTCTTTCAAAAAAGATTATTGAGAAAATAATTGAGGATTATACCAGAGAATCAGGGGTTCGCGAACTGGATAAGCGCATTGCCAAAATGATCAGGGCTATTGCTAAAGATGTGGCATATGGTAAAGAAATTCTTACAAAACCTTCCATGGAAGACCTTGTCAGGATTATGGGGGCCCCTTATTATCTTAAAGACGTATATGCAGGAAATGAATTTGCAGGTGTAGCCACAGGCCTTGCCTGGACTCCGGTAGGAGGACAAATATTGTTTATTGAATCCAGCCTCAGTTCCGGGAAAGGAAAGTTGACTCTTACAGGAAACCTGGGAGAAGTAATGAAAGAATCAGCTGTCATTGCCATGGAGTATTTGAAAGCACATTCTGATTTGTTAAAATTGCCTGCTGTGGTTTTTGACAATTGGAATTTTCATATCCATATTCCGGAGGGAGCAATTCCTAAAGATGGACCTTCTGCAGGGATTGCCATGATTACATCAATTGCCTCAGCATTTACACAACGGAAAGTTAAAAAACAACTTGCCATGACAGGAGAGATTACTCTTCGTGGAAAGGTCTTGCCAGTGGGTGGAATTAAGGAGAAAATTCTGGCTGCAAAGAGAGCCAATATAAAAGAGATCATTCTCTCTAAGGAAAATAGAAAGGATATTGAGGAGATAAAGGCTGTTTACCTGAAGGGATTAAAATTCCATTTTGTTGATGAAATTCAGGATGTTTTACAGATTGCCTTACTGAAGCAGAAAGTTAAAAATCCAAAAGATGTTTTTGCAAATATTCCTGATTCAACTACCGTAAAGGAATAATTGCTTATATTTAAACACATGAACCAAACCCCGGTAAAATCGGGGTGAACCGGGGCTGTCTCAAACGGCAATGTCCTGATCATCCTGAGCCCCTCGATAAACTCGGGACAGGCTTGCCTGCCTGCCGGTAGTGCAGGCATCTGACCATTAAGAAATTAATTATTACCAGATGAAACGAATAGCAGTTTTCCCGGGGTCTTTTGATCCATTTACAATTGGACATGAATCCATTGTGCGCAGGGCACTTTTATTGTTTGATGAGATTATTATTGCCATTGGTAAGAATACAAATAAAAAAGAGTTTTATCCCATTGAAAAAAGAGAAAAATGGATTCAGGAGGTGTTTCAGGATGAGGAAGGAGTGAAGGTTATGACTTATGAAGGGATGACAGTTGATTTCTGCAAATCAAGAAATGCAAGATTTCTTTTACGGGGACTTAGAACTGCATATGATTTTGAGTATGAAAGAGCAATTGCTCAGGTAAACAAAGCAATGGATTCTGATATTGAATCTGTTTTCCTTTTAACAAGCCCTGAACATACACATATCAATTCTTCTATAGTCCGGGATATTCTCAGACAGGGAGGTGATGCCGGTAAATTTCTCCCGGGCAATAAGGCCTTGAAAGAAAAAATTATCAATGATACACCCAAAAAATACAGCTAAACAGGTTTCATGGTTATTTTTTCTTATAGTATTCCTTCATAAACCATTGTTTTCAGAAGAGGTTTCTATATTCGGATATGCTCCCACATATCGAAATGACACAATAGTATTCTATCATTTTCCGGATCCCGTGTCTAAAATTCCAATTAAAATAGCTAAGTGCCCGGTAGATGAATTCGGGGCTTTTCGTTTTGAATTTGAGTCTGATGAGGTCTGGCAGATTTTTGCTAATCTTGGCATCTATCAGGTGTACCTGTTTGCTAAACCAGGAATGGAATATGAGCTAAACCTTCCACCTAAGCAGGAAAAAACACTGAACGATATATTAAATCCCTTTTTTCAAGCCCTCTCTATACATATAGGTATTTTAAATACTGATTCTCTTGATCTTAATTTTTTAATTCAATCATTCGAACAAAAGTATCAACCATATTTTAAATCCAGACTTGTTTCTTTCTATAACAAATTAGAAATTGAACCTGTTGAAGAATTTATTTTGAATACAGATCAGGTTTTTATAAATACAACAGACAAGTATTTTAGTGATTATAGAAAATATAAATATAAAGTGTTGCGATTACTAAAACCCGGAACTGGAATTAAGATTCAATTGTATTCAAACTTTCAGGGGGAGGAGATACTGTATGAAAATACAGCATATATTGAATATTTTAATCAGGTTTTCAGAAATTACCTGAAGACAGCCCTGAGACTGCCAGACGGAGATAAGCTAAGGTTTGATATTGAACGGAAAAATGATCTTTCCGGACAATGCTCTGAGGCATTAAAACAAACCATATCCGGCCAGCTGGCAATTAAGGATGACAAACTTCTTGAATTTATTCTCTTGAAAGCATTGTATGATGGATACTTTGATTCTGATTTTAACAGATCCAGCCTGCTCAATCTTATTATAGATATTGAGATGAATTCAGGGTATTCAAATCACCGCATGATTGCCAGGAATATTATATGGAAAGTTTCCAGGTTAGATCCCGGGAAAACTGCCCCGGATTTTTCACTTACAGACCAAACAGGTAAGAACTTAAGTCTGCAAGATTTCAGGGGGAAGTTTGTGTATTTATGTTTTGGCTCTTTTGGTTGTTATAACTGTCTTGCACATTATCCATTACTCCTGGAACTTCAAAATAAGTATCAGGAAAATCTAAGTCTGCTCACTATTTCAGTAGATAGAAGCTATGAGGAAATGAAGTCCGGGTTGAAAACAAATAGCTATCCATGGCATTTTTTGTTTTATGGAAAACAGGAAAAACTTTTTATTGACTATGATATTAGAGTTTTTCCAAGCTATGTATTAATTGATCCAAAGGGCAACTTGATCAATTCTTTTGCCCCATCTCCTTTAGAGGGATTTCATGCCTATTTTGAGGAAATACTAAAA
>DAOWNN010000210.1 GCA_030642585.1 Bacteroidota bacterium
ATCAATTTCGATGGCAAGCTTCCTTAATACCGGGTGTCCGTATACATATACTGGAAATATCATATTAAATTAATCTTTGTCGCATATCGAGATAAGTTTGCAAAATTATTACCGCACTAATTTTATCTACCATAGCTTTATTTCTTCTTTGTTTCTTTTTCATTCCTCCTTCAATCATTGCCTGCATCGCCATTTTTGAAGTGAACCTCTCGTCAACCAGCTCAACATGAAGACCAGGAAACACTTTTGCAAATTTTTTAAGAAAAGGCTTTAGATATTCCATAGACTCAGAGGGTCGGCTATTCATTTGTACCGGATACCCAACCACTACTGTTTTTACATCCTGACTGGCAAGAAAATCCTTTAAAAACTCCCAGATTTTCATTGTAGGGACAGTTTCCAATCCATTAGCGATCATTTCAAGGGGATCGGTCACTGCCAGGCCAACTCTTTTCCTGCCATAATCTATGGCTAATATTCTGCTCAAATCTATTTATTATTTTCGGACAAAGTTACATATAAAACAGGTCATCCTGAAAATTTACGATTTTTTTTCTGAATAAGCTTTTCAAACCATAAAAAAGGCGTTTACAAAAATGCAAACGCCTTTTTTTGATTGAAAATATTATTATTCCTTATCAGAAAAATCCATATCAGCCAACCTCTTATAATAGTTATACCTCCATTTGGAATTTTCCATCGCAGCATTAAATAAAGTATCTGCCTCTTTAGGAAAAGACTTTTTGAGGGAAGTAAACCTGACCTCAGAATTAAGAAACTCGGGGAACATCTCCCAATCCGGATCTTTTGAATCAAGAATAAATGGATTTTTGCCTTCCTCTTCCATTTCTGGATTATACCTGTACATATGCCAGAAGCCCGAGTTAACGGCAAACTTCTCCTGATCCTGTGACTTTGCCATACCCCTTCTTAAGCCATGACTAATACAAGGAGAATATGCTATAATTAATGAAGGCCCCGGGAATGCTTCGGCTTCTTTCATTGCCTTAAAAAACTGAGACTGGCTGGCCCCCATAGCAACCTGTGCTACATATACATAGCCATATGTCATTGCCATAGCCCCCAGGTCTTTCTTCCTGATTTTCTTTCCGGATGCTGCAAACTTAGCTACCGCCCCTGTAGGGGTTGCCTTGGATGACTGGCCTCCCGTATTGGAATAAATTTCCGTATCCAATACAAGCACATTTACATCTTCTCCTGAAGCCAGCACATGATCAAGTCCTCCAAAACCAATATCATAGGCCCATCCATCACCTCCTATAATCCAAAATGATTTCTTAATGAAGTACTGCTTCAACTCAAGAATTTCAGTTACTGAAGGATCTTTCTCTCCGGAAAGCAATTCAATAACTTTTGCTGAAGCTTCTTTAGAAGGTTCAGCCAAATCCATATTGACTATCCATTCCTTACAGGCTTCTGCTGTTTCTTTGGAGAATTTATTCATAGAGGCTTCCATCATCATCGAGATTCGTTCCCTGATCTGACGAGTACCAACAGCCATTCCATAACCATATTCAGCATTATCTTCAAAAAGTGAATTTGCCCATGCCGGACCTTCTTCATTCTTGTTTACACAATATGGTGTGGAAGGAGCAGAACCTCCATAAATTGAAGAACAACCGGTTGCATTAGATATAATCATCCGGTCACCAAACAACTGGGTAATATTTTTAATATAGGGAGTTTCTCCACAACCTGCACAGGCTCCTGAAAATTCAAACAAAGGCTGGGCAAACTGGCTGTTTTTTACAGTTTTTTCCTTTGGTACAACATCCTCTTTATACCCAACTTCTCCATGCATGTAATTCCATCTGTCAATTTCCTCCAGCTGTGTCCCCAATGGTTTCATAACCAACGATTTCTCCTTACTTGGACAAACATCAACACAGACACCACAACCGGTACAATCCAATACACTCACCTGGATTCTGTAATGATATCCCTTAATACCTGCTTTACCTTCAAGTGTATGTGTACCTTCAGGTGCACCGGACTTCTCATCTTCTGTAAGAAGGAATGGCCTGATAGCGGCATGTGGACAAACATAGGAACACTGGTTACACTGAATACAGTTTTCGTCCAACCATTCCGGTACATTCACAGCAATTCCGCGTTTCTCATACTGTGCAGTACCTGCAGGAAAGGTTCCATCTTCTCTTCCCACAAAAGTACTTACCGGAAGGTCATTCCCTTTCAATGAATTTATTGGTTCTACAACATTTTTAATAAAATCGGGAATATTCCTTGTATCTTTCGGGGTCACCGGCTTCAGGTTCTTCCACTCCGCCGGGACTTCAATTTCAGTAACATCCCCCCCCTTATCAACAGCGCCAAAGTTCATATTTACAATTTCCTCTCCTTTTTTACCATAAGACTTCACGATGGCCTTTTTCATTTCATCAACTGCCTGTTCATAAGGAATAACCCCTGAAACTTTAAAGAAAGCCGACTGCATTATGGTATTGGTCCTTGATCCAAGCCCTATTTCCTGAGCAATCTTCGTTGCATTAATGATATAAAGCCTGATATCATTCTCTGCCATATACTTTTTCATGCTATCCGGTAATCTCTTTTTGGTTTCCTCAACATCCCAGATAGAATTTAACAAAAAGGTACCTCCATTTTTCAAACCTTTAAGCATATCATATTTTTTCAAATATGAAGAAACATGACAAGCAACAAGATCCGGGCTATTCACCAGGTAAGTAGCCCTTATAGGATAATTACCAAATCTTAAATGAGAAGTTGTTATACCTCCTGATTTCTTAGAATCATAATCAAAATATGCCTGGCAATATTTGTCGGTAGAACCACCAATAATTTTTATTGAATTTTTATTTGCACCAACCGTACCATCAGACCCGAGACCGTAAAATTTTGCCTCAAAAGTTCCTTCATGGGCTACATTCAGCTCTTCCGTTAATGGCAAAGAGGTAAAAGTAACATCATCTACAATACCAACAGTAAACTGGTTTTTCGGATTTTCCTGTTCAAGGTTTTCATATACTCCAACGATCTGTGAAGGAGTTGTATCCTTTGAACTAAGCCCATAACGACCTCCTATAATCAGTGGACGATTTTTCTTATCAAAAAACATATCCCTTACATCAAGATATAGAGGTTCCCCATTTCCACCGGGTTCTTTGCTCCGGTCAAGTACCACAATTTTTTTAACAGACTTAGGAATAACTTTGAAAAAATATTTTTCAGAAAACGGACGGTAAAGATGAACAATAAGCAGACCAACTTTTTCTCCATTTGCATTTTTATAATCCACCACCTCACGAATAGTTTCGGTTACCGATCCCATAGCAATTATAATATTCTCAGCATCAGGGGCACCATAATACACGAAAGGGTGATACTCTCTTCCCGTCAGTTTGGTAATATCCTGCATATAGTCTTCTACAACATCCGCAACAGGCTCATAAAACTTATTTATAGCCTCTTTAGCCTGAAAGAAGATATCAGGGTTCTGTGCAGTCCCCCTTGTAACAGGATGTTCCGGATTCAAGGCTTTATCTCTGAATTCTTTTAACTTATCCCAATCCAGAAGATCGCGAAAATCCTCTGTTTCAAGCATTTCTACTTTTTGTATCTCATGAGAAGACCTGAACCCATCGAAGAAATGCAAGAATGGAATACTGGTTTTTATAGAAGCGAGGTGTGCTACACCTGCAAGGTCCATAATCTCCTGAATCTGCCTGTTGCCAGCATAGAAAATCCTGTTTGCCTAACAGCATATACATCGGAGTGATCACCAAAGATAGAAAGCGCATGTGCTGCAACCGATCTGGCACTTACGTGAAATACAGCTGGCAACAACTCTCCTGCCATTTTATACATATTCGGGATCATTAATAATAATCCCTGGGATGCGGTATAGGTAGAAGTTAATGCCCCAGCCTGAAGTGAACCATGAACTGCCCCGGAAGCACCCCCCTCAGATTGCATTTCACTAACCTTTACTGCCTGTCCAAACAGGTTTTTTCTGCCAAAGGCAGCCCATTCATCAACATTCTCGGCCATATTCGAGGATGGAGTAATAGGATAAATACATGCTACTTCACTAAACATGTAGGCTATATACGAAGCTGCATAGTTACCATCACATGTAATAAATTTCTTTTTCTTTGTCATATTATAAACTTTATATGTTTAATTAGCAATGGCTTAGCCTTTCCAGACCAAACCATGCAAAATTAGAATAATTCCGTATAAAAAGGAAGTAGAAAACACAAAAACTAGTTAATTAATTCTCAATCCAAATAATATTATTACTCAATAAATCATTTATCCGTGTATGAAAATAGAATAATCTAAAAAAGTAATCAAAGGTATAAAAATAATAGGGTATTTTTTATGAAAAATATCACCCTATATGGAAAACAATCTATTTGAGCTTATGTTTCAAATCAAATGATTTGTCCCACAATATTTTAAACTGATTTTGACCTAATTCATAAGAAGCAATCCATTTTTTAATTAAAAAACGACAGGAAAAGATATCTTCCTGCCGTTCAAACAAAACTTTTTCTACGACCTTATTCGCTGTTCATTGAAATAAGAAATTCTTCATTACTTTCAGTCTTAAGCAAACGGTCTCTCATAAATTCCATAGACTCAACAGAAGTCATGTCAGAGAGGAAATTCCTTAATACCCATATTTTCCTTAGTGTTTCCTTATCTATTAGTAAGTCCTCACGCCTTGTTCCGGATGGGTTAATATCCACAGATGGGTAAATCCGTTTATTGGAAAGTTTCCGGTCAAGCTGAAGTTCCATATTACCGGTTCCTTTAAACTCTTCAAAAATTACTTCGTCCATTTTTGAACCGGTTTCTGTAAGGGCAGTAGCCAAAATAGTAAGCGAACCGCCATCCTCAATATTTCTGGCAGCGCCAAAAAACCGTTTCGGTTTATGAAGTGCATTTG
>DAOWNN010000284.1 GCA_030642585.1 Bacteroidota bacterium
AGAAATAAAAAGGCAATTATGGGGAGGGGAATTTTGGTCAGATGGATATTACATTGGGTCAGAAAGTGGGAGAGGAGATAGGGACATAATTGAGAATTACATAAAGAATCAAGGTAGAGAAGAAGATATCAGGCAATTGAAGTTGTTTGATCTTTAGGACACCCTATACTCTTGGTACAGGGTAGTTCACTAACAAAAAAAATAAAAAATGGCAAAATTAAAGAAAATTCATGAAGCAATCCTTAAAGTAGATTTACAGACTACAGTTGATATAACCAAAGAGGCACTGGAGGGAAAAATCGATCTGCAATCCATTATCCGGAAATATATGATTCCGGCAATGGATTTAATCGGAGAGAAATTTGAGAGGAATGAAGTTTTTATACTGGAACTGTTAATGGCAGCGAGGGCTATGAAAGGATCACTGGAACTGCTCAGACCCCGGTTGGTCGAAACAGGTGCAAAACCAGTTGGAAAGGTGATTATCGGAACAGTTAAAGGTGATTTGCATGACATTGGAAAAAACATAGTTGCTTCTATGCTGGAGGGCAGCGGGTTTGAGGTGATCGACCTGGGAGTTGATGTACAACCAGAAAAGTTTATACAAACTGTAAAAGAAAAAGATGTAAAAATTGTTGCGTTATCAGCTCTTTTGACAACTACTATGCCTGCTATGAAGGTGGTTATTGATGCATTAAAAGATGCAGGACTAAGGGACAAGGTTAAGGTGATGATCGGCGGACCTGGGGTTACCCAATCTTTTGCCGAGGAGATAAGTGCAGATGGTTACAGTGAGAACGCAAATGGAGCAGTTGGCCTGGCAAGGAGTTTTATAATGTAATGATCAATTAGGGGCTAAAATGATCCTTTTTGTGGTAAAACATGTTGAAGGATTTTGCTGGTAGCAAACTGAGACCAGTGATTACTGTATCATGAATGCTCCTCATAAAAACGGGTATGGTGATATCCTGAAAGAACCTCTCCTGATCCACAGGGAGCCATTGAATACATGAATCAAATGATTGGATAATGAATAATAAATTAATTAAGCATGAATGATCTAAGCGAAGCAAAACAAAAAAGAGTATTTTCTGCTCCTTTAATCGGATATCCGGCTGTAAAACTGAATGATTCAAAAGTGATTGATAATCTTAAATCATCAGAAATACAAACCAGTACTTTAATTAAATATTACCTGAGGTATAAACCGGATATTCTTTTTCCTTTTATGGATCTTTCTGTTGAAGCCGAAGCATTGGGTTTAAAAATTAATTATAATGAACAAGTTTCACCTGATGTGGTTGAGCATCCCTTGAAAGCCCGGGATTATTTGAAAAATTTTCATTTTCCTGATGTTCAAAATGAAGGCAGATTCAATGTTTTTGCCAGGACTGTTCAAAGTTTAAAAAACGAAACAGATGCCTTAATAAGCGGATATATTACCTCACCGTTTACTCTTACAGGCTTATTGATGGGAGCAGAAAATCTGGCGCTCAACACTATTATAGATCCTGAATTTTGTCAGGAGACCATTAGATTCTGTACAAGGGTTTCTTTATCCTATGCAAAACTGCTACAGGATAGTGGAGCAGATTTTGTGACACTTCTTGATCCGACAGCAATATTACTTTCACCGGCATTATTCAATGAATTTGCTGCTCCTTTTATTACTGAGATCGCTGAAGAATTACAGATACCGGTTGTATTGCATGTCTGCGGCCAGACCAAACCTCTGATTCCGGAGTTTTGTAAACTACCAGTTAAAGGCTTAAGCCTGGATTCAGATGTTGATTTTCCAAAGTTGGCAAAAATCATTCGGGAGGATATCCTTTTAATAGGTAATATTCACCCTGTTAAGGTTATGCTGGATATGGATGTAGAAGAGGTATACATGAAAACATCAAACCTGCTTTACCAGATGAAGGCTATTCAAAACTTTATTATTGCTACAGGTTGCGATGTGCCTGCGGAAACAAGTTTAAGTAATATTGAGGCATTCCTTAATGCGGTGAATGATTTTAATCAATCGTAGAAATCCATCTTCTTAGAAGGTGGATATTTACTATTGACGGAGAATTCGACTTCTCAAAGGTAAAAGCAGTAGTTGAGCGGCCTCAATTGTGGACAGTTTCTATTAATGGGCACGATGTAATACCCGAGACCGGGAAATGGTGGCTCGACCGTTCTTTTGGTGTATTTCCTATTGATAAATGGATTAAGTCAGGCGCAAACCAAATTTCGGTAAAATGCTTCCCCATGAAAATACATGCTGAAATTGAACCGGTTTACATACTTGGAGATTTCTCAGTAGAACCTATAGAAAAAGGATGGACTATCAAAGCTCCTGTTAATAAATTGACTACAGGAAGCTGGAAGGAGCAGGGACAGCCGTTTTATTCATGGGGAATGTGTTACAAAAAAGAGTTTGAGATACAAAAAGAGTCTCAGTATTATGAAGTAGGTTTGGGTGATTGGAAAGGAACAGTATATTTTGGGAAATGGCACCTGGGTTCCAAAGAACAGTATCACCCTTCCAACCAGGGCTTTGATGTGGCATACGAATATGCAGGAGGTGGATATTATAATCCCAAATTCAGGCCTGAAATAAAGATAGATTCATCAAAACGGTTATCCGAACTGCTTACAGATTATAGTATTAATTTTATTGAAAAAAACCAGGACAGACCATTTTTCCTGTATTTAGCTCATTATGACGTTCATGTACAATTGGATGCAGACTCTGCCCTGATACAAAAATATCTAAACAAAGAAAAAGTCAATGATTACCCGTGTAATGCAGTGTATGCTGCAATGATCGGGCATCTCGACAATAGTGTTGGAAGAATCATTCGTAAACTTGATGAACTTGAACTTTCAAAAAATACAGTTGTAATATTTTTTTCAGACAACGGAGGTTTGATCAGCCGGTTCGACAAAATACCACTCCTTGCAAAATCAAAACAGCCTGTTTATAACGGTGATACATTGCTTTACATAGCTACTTCAAATAAACCTCTTCGTGCAGAGAAAGGTACTGTTTTCGAAGGAGGGATAAGGGAACCATTAATCGTAAAATGGCCTGATAAAATTCCAGCGGGCATCAAATCTGATGCTATCGTTTCCAGTGTTGATTTTTATCCAACCTTGGTAGAACTTGCCGGTGGAACGCTTCCTGAACAACAGGTTATAGATGGCAAAAGCATTATTCCTGAATTAATGAATAATGAATATAATACAGAACGTGCAATATTCTGGCATTATCCGGTATATCACCATGATGTTCCGGCAAGTGCTATTCGAAAAGGCGATTGGAAATTAATACATAATTTGGTTGATAACAGTTTACAACTCTATAATCTTTCCAATGATATTGGTGAAACAAATAACCTTGCAGAATTGAATAAAAAGAAAACAAATGAATTGTATCAATTACTGGAGGAATGGCGTAAAGATA
>DAOWNN010000257.1 GCA_030642585.1 Bacteroidota bacterium
ATATGTGTTAGCAGTATAGTTAAAACTGGCTTCCGAATTTCCAGGAAACAAGATCAATCCGCCTGCAATTTGTCTTCTTAAATCGCCCCTGCGTTTTCTATATGTATTTTCATGAAACATAATAAAGTCTTTTGCGTTATTTTATCATTCAATAGCCCCTAAATTTAATACCATTTATTCTTATATCAAAGTCAGGGAATATTTCTCTGCGAAGAGGCATGTTAATATAGAAAATAATGCTATATTCGCAGGATACATGTTATTTTTCAACAACAAATCAACAGACCCCAAATGCCTTATCGCAGACTTCCTAACACAGACGCTGCCAGAATAAAAGCCCTGAAGGCTGCTCTTGATAAGGGGAAAACCCTTCCTCCTTTCAGTCTTTCTTTCAGTCAACATAGCCTTCGAAAACTACAAGCTTTTACTCCTGCTTATGAGCACGCACTGAAGCTTCAGAAACAAAGTTTTGAGCAGCAGATTAAGAAAAATAATCTCTATAAAGAGGCTTTGCAGAAAGCTCGCCTGTATATCTCCCATTTTATCCAGGTAACTAACCTGGCTATTGTGCGTGGGGAGCTTTCGTCTGACACACGCAAATTTTTCAGATTCAATGGCAACTCCACTACACTGCCATCACTCAAAACTGAAAAAGAAGTAATCGAAATTGGGGAACAAATAATCGTTGGTGAGACTGAAAGAATAAGACATGGAGTAACCTGTGTTACGAACCCAACTATTGCCGTTGTTAAGGTTAGATATGAATTATTTATGGAGGCTTACAATTATCAAAAAACCTTACAGAAAAAAAATAAGCTCCTACTTGCAAAACTTGCCAATTTAAGAACTGATGCAAACCAGATTATTCTCCAGATCTGGAATGAAGTTGAGGATAAGTATAAGGATTTACCTGAAGATATGAAACGTGAAAAAGCAAGCCAATATGGACTTTCTTACGTTTATAGAAAAAATGAACTTCATAAGGTTCGTTTTCTGGAAACCAAACAAAAAGATATTGGTTGATTTGTGTTCTTAATATAATGCCTGTCTGTCAACGTTCAACTTCTTCCTACCGGTCTGAATTGTAGACCGATCCTCCGGATCGATTAAGGAGTCTCCTGGTTCAATATACTTAATCTTCTCATTCTATCACTGCTTGATAGCATAATATTGCCGGTGTATTTGAAACAATGAAACAACAACCAGAAACAGGGATATGTAAAATAGAAACCAGTTGTTTTCAAGAGTACCTACAGAATCCAGATTTTTTTCAACCACCTCTTTTCCAAAGAAGAAATAAACCAGAACTGCTGCTCCATTATTAATAAAATGCGCAACAATTGGAAGCCAGATTGTTCCAGACCAATAATACATCAGCCCAAATAGCACTCCCAGGTAAAATCTTGGTAAAAATCCATAAAACTGCAAATGAAAAAAACTAAAGAAAAAAGCAGTTATAATAATCCCCTTTAATGGGTTTTTTGTCCAGTCAATAAAAAATTTCTGCAAAACGCCCCTGAAAAATAATTCTTCCCCAATGGCTGGAATAACTGCTATCATGATTAAATTTACTATTAGTCCCCAAATGCTTTTTGTATTCAGAAATGCCTCTGTAAGCAATGCTGCACTATCTTCCATTCTTTTCATTGCCTCTTCAATGCCTGAAAGAAATTCCGGAAGCTTTAAACTCATGTTCCATGCAGTTAATTGGTTGACTACAGGGAGTCCAAAAAAAACAACAACAAGTACCCAGAATATGGAAATTAAGGCGGGCCCTTCACGATACCCAAATTGCAGAAGCCCCCTTTCAAAAAAAATAATAGCAATAAGTAGAGCAGGAAGTATAAACAATCCTATTCCCTGAAAAATCTGTAAATATTTCAGTAGCGAAAGATTGTCAGGATTCATTGGATCTGCCACCGAGACTAAGATTTGATTTATTTCAATATCAAAAATCAAGAGAGCCAAAACAAAACCCAGTACGCTCACCAGTAATAAACTGGCCAAAGAGATTATTACAGACATTAAAATCTTTGAAAATGGATGTATCCCACTTAAATATCCTGTTTTCATGCGTTTTTCCTATTTTTGCTGCCGAAGTTAGCTAATAATTGCCGAAGTGTTTAAAATTGGAAATATCGAGTTGAAAGACAGGGCTTTGTTTCTGGCCCCAATGGAAGATGTCACTGATCCATCCTTTCGTTACATCTGCAAACTATTTGGAGCTGATGTTCTCTATACCGAATTTATCTCTTCGGATGGCCTTATCAGAAATGGAGTAAAAAGTGTCCGGAAGCTTGATATTTTTGATTATGAAAGACCCATTGGGATTCAATTATATGGACATTTAATCGACCCAATGGTTGAAGCTGCAAAAATTGCAGAATCTTCCTCCCCTGAACTAATTGATATTAATTTCGGATGCCCCGTTCGAAAAATTGCTAATCGTGGAGCCGGTGCAGGCATGCTTAGGAACATCCCTCTAATGGTAGAAATGACTAAAGCAATAGTTGATGCCACAAATATACCGGTTACTGTAAAAACAAGATTGGGCTGGGATGAGGAAAACAAGAATATCCTGGAAATCACAAAACAACTTCAGGATGTTGGAATTAAAGCCATTACCATTCATGGAAGAACCAGGAACCAGATGTACAAAGGAAAAGCCGACTGGACATTAATAGGGGAAGTGAAAAATCATCCTGACATTCATATCCCGGTTATAGGAAATGGAGATATCACCGGACCTGTAATTGCTAAAGAAATGTTTGAGACCTATGGTGTGGATGGGATCATGATTGGCAGAGCCAGCATGGGAAGACCATGGATCTTTAAAGAAATAAAGCACTACCTGGAATCAGGAGAAATACTATCTCCGATGAGTATCACTGAAAAAGTAAAGCTTGCAAAGCTACATTTTGAAAAATCACTTGATTGGAAAAGCGAGCCAAGAGGAATTTTTGAAATGAGACGACACTTTTCAAATTATTTCAAAGGATTGCCTAACTTTAAAGAAACCCGGATTAAACTAGTAACAAGTCTTGATCCGAAAGAAATTTTTTCAATTCTTGATTCAATTGTTGATAACTATAAAGACCTTGATTTGCCCGAAGACTATTCTCCCTGGTATCCCGATCAAGCCTGAATAATTATGATTAATAAAATAAAAAACAGATGAAAACTAAATTGGTTATTCTCGTCTACTTGCTGTTTCTTCCCTGGCTTTCATTTACTCAACCCGGATCAACAAGCCTTAGCATTGAAAAAATCATGCAGGGTTCAAAATGGATAGGTGTATCACCTGAAAACATCTTCTGGTCTGAGGATGGTAGTAAATTTTATTTTAACTGGGATTCAGGAAGTACTGGAAGTACTGATCTGTATTCCTTCAATCCGGAAGATCCTAATTCAATTAAAATTGAGCAAAAAGACAATCATGATCAACTATCAAGATATGGAAACTACAATAAGGATAGATCAGAAAAAGTCTTTAGTCGCAATGGTGATATTTTCATCCTGAAAATAAAAAGCGGTAGAATTTTTCAGCTCACCAATACTTTGGACTATGAAAGTTCACCCACATTTAGTTTTGACCAGGAAAAAATAATTTATACTAAAGCAGGTAATTTGTTTTCGTGGAATTTTATTACAGGCCAAACTATCCAGCTTACAAACTTTACAACATCTCCTCCCAGAGAAGATAAAAAAGCATATACAAATGAACAAGGAAAATGGCTTTACAACCAGCAACTTTCAATGTTTCAGGTATTGAAAGAAAGAGAGATCAGGAATAAAAAAGCTGCAGAGGAAAAAAAAACAGACAAACCGCATAGGCCAAAGGAAATATTTACTGGAAAAGAACGCCCGGGAAACATTCAATTAAGTCCTGACGAGAAATTTGTTTCTTACCTGATATACAAGCCAACCAAGGATTCAAAACGAACACAGGTACCCAATTATATGGATGAATCAGGGTATACTGAAACTATTAATGCCAGATCAAAAGTTGGAACACCCTACTTTAAAACTGTTGAATTATTTATATATGATCTGGAAAATGA
>DAOWNN010000062.1 GCA_030642585.1 Bacteroidota bacterium
CTACTATTGCGCATTGACAATAATCATACATGAAATCAGAGAAGACACACAAAATGACAAACTTCAAAATGCTATCGTTCAGATAATGTGTGCTTTAGTTTTTTATTGTTAAAAAAGTTCGGAAAACAGGAAAAAGCAGCCCTTTCTGCCCGTTTTGACAGAAACCCAGATGCTCCTGCCTTTCAAAAAGGAACAATCACCTACTATTTCATACAGGACTAATAATTCGGTATAGGAAATCAAATACTCCCAAAAGCTTCAATGATGAGCCCAAAAGGGCTACTAAGAGAATAACTCTTACAAATGAAGGGCCCCAGCTTACGGCAACTCTTGAGCCCACATATGCACCCATCATACTGCCTATTGCCAGGATCAATCCAATAAAATAATTTACCTGGTCGTGATATATAAAAACCAGAAGCGCAACAGGGGTGTATAATAATACGATAAGAACCTTAACTGCATTTGCTTTTACAAGATCAAACCCGGAGCCAAGCACTAATCCTGCCAGCAGGAAAAATCCCACACCTGCCTGAATAAAACCACCATAAATACCAATGAAAAAGAAGATGATCATTTGAATCCAGTAAGATATGGAACCTGTATTTTTGTCTTCAGGCTTCAACCATTTTTCAGGCTTAATAACAATAATAAAAAACATAAATACCAGCAACAGGCCAATGACCTGTCCCATTATTTTTTCATTAATATTTACAGCCAGTGAAGCCCCCAGCAATGAACCAGCAACTGCTGGCAGACCAAGATATATACCATCTCTGTATTTTAATACTTTCTGTTGTTTGAAGCTCCCTACACCAACCACATTCTGGAGTAGAATTGCAATCCTGTTTGTTCCATTGGCAACATTGGCAGGCAAGCCTAAAAACATAAGCAAAGGAAGGGTTAACAATGAACCGCTACCGGCAAGAGTATTAATAAAGCCCGCTAAAAACCCAACAACAATAATAGCGGGATATAAAAACCAATCCATAAATTATGAAATTTGCTTGATTCCAGTGTAAAAATGATCGGGAAAAATAAAAAATATTCGTATCAATTGGTGATTAACCCGGAAAATGCATGCATTTTCTGCGATTAAGACTATACCAGCAAATTTGGATCATTTCATTACCCCAAATTTGGGTATGTCTAAAGCGGGTTAAGCTATGATCATTCAGCTACATCAAGAACCCCTTTAACAATTTCGAGAAGATTTTCAATTAAAGATTCATCTTTTATTACATAATCCTCAATTCCCAGCCTGGCCAATTCAAGAACTATAGCCCCATCCTCCTGGCCAGACAGAATGATAACCGGAATTGACTTATCAAACTGTTGAATGAGAGAAAATATAAGTTTCCCATCCATCACTTCAGCCTGCTCCTTATGATAAAACAGATAATCAAGAATGATAAGGTCTGGTTTATGGTGGTTTAAGGAACTCAGGCATTCTTCACCATATGAGAAAGACTTAACCTGGAACCCTTCAATAACGAGCCGTTTAGATACAAGATTGAGGATAAATGGATCATCATCAACAACGAATATAAGTTTCTTTCCTGCCATTTATGTTTGGTTTTACTCTCTTAAAAATAAGAATTCTCAGCAAATAAATAAAATGGATAGATTTATGAGTTTCAGGATTAAAATGCGAACAAAGGATGACCCTTCATAAAGGCATTCACCTTTTTCTTAAGCTCGATTAAATTATCTTCATTCTCAATGTCCATGATCACTTTATCAATTAAGTCCACGACCGGTTCCATAGCGTCTTCCTTAAACCCACGAGTGGTTATTGCCGGAGTTCCTATCCTGATTCCGGAAGTTGTAAAAGGTGTTCTGCTATCAAAGGGTACCATATTCTTATTTACAGTGATATCAGCCCTTACCAAAGAATTCTCAACCAATTTTCCGGAAATTTCGGGCACCTTGGTTCTAAGATCAATAAGCATGGAGTGATTATCGGTTCCACCTGAAATTACTTTATACCCACGATCTGTAAAAGCCTTACTCATGGCCTGGGCATTCTTAAGTACCTGCGTTTGATATTCTTTGAATTCCGGTTGCAAAGCTTCTCCAAAGGCTACAGCCTTAGACACAATAACATGCTCAAGCGGGCCTCCCTGGGTTCCCGGGAATACCCCTGAATTCAGAAGAGAAGACATTTTTCTTATCATCCCTTTCTTCGTTGCCTTTCCCCATGGATTATCAAAATCTTTTCCCATTAGGATGATTCCTCCCCTGGGGCCTCTCAAAGTCTTGTGTGTAGTGGAGGTAACAATATGAGCATATTCCAGTGGATTTTTCAGCAAGCCGGCAGCTATCAAACCTGCGGGATGTGCCATATCTATCATCAACAGGGCACCAACTTTATCAGCAATCTGCCTCATACGTTCATAATCCCATTCCCTTGAATATGCAGAAGCTCCACCTACAATCAACTTCGGCTTTTCTATTAAGGCAATTTTTTCCATTTGCTCATAATCCACCAAGCCTGTATCTTCACCAACCCCATAGGCTACAGGCCGATATAATATTCCTGATAAATTGACAGGGGAACCATGTGATAAATGTCCTCCATGTGAAAGGTCGAGCCCAAGGAAAGTGTCTCCAGGATTCATAACAGTAAGAAATACTGCAGCATTAGCCTGAGCACCTGAATGTGGCTGAACATTTGCGTACTCAGCATTAAATAACTCTTTTAGACGGTCAATGGCAAGTTGCTCTGTCTGATCAACAATTTCGCATCCACCATAATACCTGTGACCCGGGTATCCTTCGGCATATTTATTTGTAAGAACTGTTCCCATAGCCTCTAAAACCTGGGGACTTACAAAATTTTCAGATGCAATTAATTCTATACCATTTAACTGACGCTGATATTCCTTTTCAATTAAATCAAAAGCTTGTTTGTCTTTTTGCATAACTTCTTAAAAAAATTTAATCAAAGATAATGTATAAGTTTCAAAATTAAAATCATATCCATCAGGTAGTCATACGATAGTCATACAATGGTTATACAATGGTCATTCAATGGTTAATCAATGGTTAATCAATGGTTAATAGTATATTGTAGTGACAATTGAGTGACACGCTATTGTAGTGAGTAAATGACAGCGAAGCTAATATTCAGGTCACATCTACGAGCACTTTCCTATATGCAGCAAAAATTCTTGACTTGGAGATAAATCCCACGTACTTACCAGAGTCAACTACCGGGAGGTTCCAGGCTATAGTTTCCCTGAATTTATCAAGAACAGTTTCCATACGGTCATCCGGATAAACAAACACCCGGGGCATAACCATTAGATCCCTGACTAAAGTAGATTCGTACAATTCGTGCTGAAACATTATTTCCCTGATATTATCAAGACTTACAATACCTAAAATGGTTTTATGATCATCCAGTACAGGAAAAATATTCCTTTTTGATTTAGAAACCTTCTTTACAAGTTGTCCAAGACTTTCTTCAGGATGAAGAATTGAGAAGTCTTTTTCAATATATTTTTTCCAGTTCATCAGTGTAAGAACAGCTTTATCTTTATCATGGGTTATTAGTTCTCCCCTCTTTGCAAGTCTTTTGGTATATATTGAGTGCGGCTCAAAATACATGATAGTTAAATAGGAAATAGTGGATGTAATGATCAGGGGAATAAGTAAGCCATAGCCTCCGGTTATCTCAGCAATCAGGAAAATGCCTGTCAATGGGGCATGCATAACACCAGCCATTAAGCCTGCCATACCTGCAAGAGTAAAATTGCTACTGGATAAACTAACTCCGGGAATTCCATTTATTAGGCTTGAAAAAAAGAATCCGGCCACTCCTCCAGTGAACAGGGAAGGGGCAAATATACCACCAACTCCACCGGCTCCTGTGGTAGTTGCCATTGCAATAACCTTGAAAATTATTAGCAAAGCAAGGTATAATAAGAACAAAGCATACTGATCAACAAACGAAAAAAGAACGCTGTTTTCCAAAATTCTGTTACCTTCTCCATTCAACAAAAATGAAATTGTTTCATAACCCTCACCATAAAGGGCCGGAAAAATAAATATCATGATCCCAAGAATTATACCTCCGGTCATAATCTTAAGGCCATTAACTTTTATAGATGCAAATCCTGCTTCAATTGTATTCGTAATTCGTGTAAAATAATAAGAAATCAATCCCGTAAAAACACCCAAAAGAATATAAAAAGGGATGTCAATCATGGCATAAGTCTCTTTCAGAACAAAAGAAAACAGGAAGCTTTTCCCCATGAGAAAAAATGCTACAATAGTTGCAGTTACTGAAGAAATAAGCAAAGGGACAAGAGAGGAAAGACTAAGATCAAGCATTAACACCTCAAGGGTAAATACCACTCCGGCGATTGGAGCCTGGAAAATACCTGCTATAGCTCCAGCTGCACCACAACCAAGTAGTAAAGTCCTGTCCCTGTAGTTCAACCGCAACCACTTTCCCAATGAAGATCCTAAAGATGCTCCGGTAAGAACAATTGGAGCCTCAGCGCCAACAGAGCCACCAAAGCCAATTGTCAGAGAGCTGGCTGCCATGGAAGAATAGTTATTATGAAATTTTAATAAACTATTCTTCTTGGATATTGCATACAGTATTCTGGAAACGCCATGGCTTATATTATCCTTTACAAAAAAACGAACAAATAATGCGGTAAGAATAATACCCAGCAAAGGCAGTGCAAAATACAACAAACTGCTTTTGTTAATTTCCACAGATGTATTAAGTAATTGCAACAAATAATGTATGCTTGTTTTTAGCAATACCGCTGCAAGCCCACTCAAGACACCAACAACAAGGCTTGTGATCAATAAAAATTGCCTGGGAGGAATATGTCTTGCCCTCCATACGAATATTTTTCTTAGTATACCCCTTGTTTGCATGGGGCAAAAGTATAAATATTTAAATAAAATAAGCCAGAAATTAATCCTCTGAAAGATCCTGAATCAACTTTCTGTATTTTGAAAATACATTTGCCCTGGAAACAAATCCAAGGTATTTTCCCTCATCGAGTACCGGAAGGTTATAATGAGAGGAATGCTGAAATTTAGAAGCAACCACCTCCATGGAATCCTCAGGAGACACTGTTGGAGAAGGCATAAACATTAAATCCCTCACATAGGTTGTTTCATACAATTCGGGTTTGAAAACAATGTCTCTTATATCATTTACCCACACCAATCCCAGAAATTGATTTTCGGCATCCAGAACCGGGAAAATATTCCTTTCAGATTTTGAAATTACTTTCACTAAATCACCCAAAGTATCATCCGGCTTTACCTTGTTGAATTTTGTTTCAATCAGACTTCTTACCTCCATCAATGAAAGAGCAGTCTTGTCCTGATGATGCGTAAGCAACTCTCCCCTCTTAGCCAATTGATAGGTATAAACCGAAGTGGACTGAAAAAGTCTTATGGTTGCATAGGAAATAGTTGCAGTAATCATTAGGGGTAATAACAGTTCATAGCCACCCGTAATCTCAGCTATTAGAAACATCCCCGTAAGGGGAGCATGAATTACCCCGGATATAAGGCCACCCATGGCAACCAGTGAAAAGTTCTGCTCATTAAGATTAGCACCAAAATAATTCATCAATTTCCCGAAAAACAAACCTGCGCTTGCACCTATAAAAAGAGAAGGAGCAAAAACCCCTCCTATGCCACCAGCCCCAAATGTAACAGAAGTTGCAATAACCTTGAAAACAATAACCAGAAGCAACAATCCCAAAACCCAAAATATTTGTTGATCCAGCCCTGAAAATATACTGTTTACAAACAAGTGATCAATATTCCCGTTTAATGCACTGTTTGTCGATTCATAACCTTCCCCGTAAAGAGAGGGGAATAAAAAGATCAGTACTCCCAAGCTTATACCTCCAATAAATAAACGCACCTGCCATTTCTTGATTTTCTCAAAGATACCGGCAACTTTTATGTACATCTTGATAAAATACAGGGAAGCCAGGCCAGTGAAAATTCCTAATAAAAAGAAATAGGGCAATTCAGATAAATTATAAGATTCGATATTGCTGAATGAGTATAAAGTACTTTGTCCCAGAAATAAATAAGATGTGATTGCACCGGTAACAGATGAAATTAATAGTGGAATAATGGTGGTCATGGTAAGATTGATCATGATCACCTCAAGTGCAAATACCACAGCTGCAATTGGAGCCTTAAAAATAGCTGCCATGGCACCGGCTGAAGCACAACCTAACATCAAAACCACCTGGCGATAATTTAAACCAAATAACCTGGCAAGGTTTGAACCCATTGCAGCACCGGTTGCCAAAGTGGGTCCCTCCAATCCTACTGAGCCTCCAAAACCAACGGTAATTGAACTCGCAACTACGGATGAGAAAATATTGTGAGGACGAATTTTTCCATTCCTTTTAGATATAGAATATAAAACTGTGGGGATACCATGATCTACTTTCTTTCTTAAAATGAATTTTACAAATACTGCAACAAGTATCAAACCCAGAAGAGGTAAACCAAGGTATAAATAAAAACTTCCTGAATAAATAAGCTGACTGTCAAGACCGGTCTTGATAAAATGAACCAAATTTTTTATGGTAACGGCACCAAGTCCTGCAAGTAATCCGACAACACCACTCAGTACCATAATAAAATGTCGGTCCGTCACATATTTGATCCGCCATTTATAAAGTTTCAGAAAAATTCTTTTGAATTTCATAAGAAACAAAGATAGTATCATGTTCTATATTATTTCGAAATAGAAGCTCCTATTTTCAGCATAATTTCTAATTTTGAGGCGCACCAATATAATATTCTCATATGGATTTAATTCAATCAAATTGAAAATGCAACAAATACTGGTGCCAGCAGGGAAGAACTTCAAAATATTCCCGGTGAAGGAAATAATAAGGTCCATTGTTCAGAAATTTGATCTGGCAAGAGCACAAATCATCTGAAACTATAAAATTTGAAACTCTTATGATAGAATTTGATAGATTTACACTCAACAACGGACTCAGGGTAATAGTTCATAAAGACAACTCCTCCCCCATTGTAGCGATGAATATTCTTTATGATGTGGGTGCCCGTGACGAATATCCAGAAAGAACAGGCTTTGCTCACCTCTTTGAACACCTCATGTTTGGAGGCTCAAAAAATATTCCTGTTTATGATGAACCTCTTCAAAAAGTTGGAGGAGAAAATAATGCATTTACCAACAATGACATCACCAATTATTACCTTACCCTCCCTGTAAACAATCTGGAAACAGGTTTCTGGCTTGAATCTGACAGGATGATGGCTCTTGATTTTTCTCAAAAAAGCCTGGATGTTCAGAAAAATGTAGTTGTTGAGGAGTATAAACAAAGATATCTGAATCAACCCTATGGCGATGTATTTCTTTTGCTTCAGCCACTCTCTTATAAAGTACACCCTTACCGCTGGCCTACTATAGGTAAAAGTATTGATCATATCAAAGATGCAACACTTAGTGATGTGAAATCGTTTTTCTATTCGCATTACGCACCGAACAATGCTATTCTGACTATTTCAGGAAATGTGGAAACAAAACAGATTTATAAGCTTTCGGAAAAATGGTTCGGAGGTATTGAAAAAAGAGACATAGCAAACAGGAAGCTGAACAAAGAACCCAAGCAAGTTGAATCCAGAGAATTTACAGAGAAAAAGGACGTTCCTTCAAGTGCTATTTACATGTCATATCATATGTGTGACCGGAAAAGTGAACTCTACTATGCCACCGACTTATTATCCGATATTCTTTCAAACGGCCTGTCCTCCAGGCTATACCAGAGCCTGGTAAAAGAAAAAAGATTGTTTGGCAATATCAATGCATATATTTCAGGAAGCATAGACCCTGGACAGTTTATAATATCCGGGAATTTGCTGGATGGGATAAGCATGGATAAAGCCGAAAAGGCTATTCATTCTCAACTTGAGAAACTAAAACTGGAAGAAATTCCGGTTGAAGAACTGGTGAAAGTTAAGAATAAGTTGGAATCAAGCCTGGTTTTTTCAGAGATCTCAGTATTGAATAAAGCTATGAATCTGGGGTTTTATGAATTACTTGGAGATGCACAGCTTGCAAACCTGGAAATTGAAAAGTATAGAAAAGTAACTCCCGCCCAAATGCAAACTATTGCTCAGGAATTATTCCATAGCCAAAATAGTTCTACCCTTTATTATCTTTCGAAGAATCAGAATTAGAAGCTTCAAAATATGCATCAACCAAACCGTAAAAAGGAACCTTCATTCAGGAATATTGAAAAGTTCAGTCTCCCAAAAGCTGAGAAGTTCAAACTTGACAATGGTGTACCAGTGTATGCCCTTAGTTCAGGAACCCAGGATATAATTCGAATTGAGTTTATCTTTGAAGCTGGCAAATGGTATGAGAAATCCAATTTAACGGCATCAGCCACAAATGCTATGCTCAATGAGGGTACTCCAAATCATTCTTCTGTACAATTGGCCGGCAAATTTGATTACTATGGATCGTATATTCATTTGTATTCAGAGGCAGACAGGGCCGGATTGGTACTCTTTACGCTTTCGAAACATGTAATTGAATCACTCATTCTTGTGGAGGATATATTAAAGAACAGTATTTTCCCTGAAAAAGAAATTGACATTTTCCTTCAAAGAAGCAAGCAATTATTCCTGGTAAACCGCTCAAAAGTTTCCTTCCTTGCCAGGGAGCGATTTTTAAGCGCCCTGTTTGGGGTTTCCCATCCTTATGGCAAACTCATTAAGCTGGAAAACTTTGACGAATTAAACAGGCAGGAACTTGTAAATCATTTTCTGAACTTTTATCAGGGTTCAGATACAAGAATTTTGGTATCCGGAAAATGGAGTATCAACCTTAAGGGCACACTTAACCGGTTCTTTGGTCCGGGTGACCTGACCACTGATAGATCTAAAGGGATTTTAAGCCGCAAAGATATTCAACCGGTTTACAAGAAAAAAACATCAAGTACAAAAAGGCATATTGTAGAAAAGAAAGATGCTGTACAATCTGCAATCAATATAGGGAAAACAGCCATAAGCAGGACACATAATGATTATTTTGGACTGAGAGTTCTGCTTACCGTTCTGGGTGGTTATTTCGGCTCCAGGCTGATGAAAAATATTCGGGAAGATAAAGGATACACTTATGGTATTTCAGCACAACTCATCTCGCTGGAAAAAGAAGGATATATATCCATTTCTTCGGAAGTGGGCGCAGATGTTTGTAAAAAAGCCATTGAAGAGGTTTATAAAGAGATTGACCGTCTCACCCAGGAACCAGTAAGTAAGACCGAACTCTCTTTGGTACGGAATTATATCCTGGGGAATTGGCTCAGAATGTTTGATGGACCATTGGCCATTGCCAATAGCTACAGGGTGCTGATTGACAATGACC
>DAOWNN010000153.1 GCA_030642585.1 Bacteroidota bacterium
GCACGAATTGTATGGAAGCTTATTGTGAGCATGGCAATTGCAAATATAAGAACAGTAGTTAATAAGAATGTAACAGGACGCAAGGATGTTCTATAAACAAAATTCTGAAGCCAGTCATTCATCAGGTAAATGGCAATAGGGAAAGCAATGAATATGGCTATCCCAATCAGTATAGTAAACTCACTAATGATCATGGCATTAATACTCCCCACTCCAGCACCCAATACCTTTCTTATTCCTATTTCCTTATTTCTTTGCTCTACTGTATAGGAAGATAATCCAAATAAACCAAGACTTGCTATGATAATAGTCAGGATTGAAAAGACTCCCAGGATCAAACCTCTTTTTCTATCCTGCTCAAACTGATTCTTAAAATCATCTTCCAGAAAGTTATATTCAAAGGGAACATCAGGAAATAGCTCATTCCATTTCCCTTCTATAAAACTCATTGTACCTGATATGTCTTCATCATTAATCCTGGCATACATAACCCGGCTATTTCTTCTGAACAAGAGTAAATAGGATTCAATTTCACTATAAAGTCCTGTTTGGTTGTAATCTTTCATCAATCCTACAACCCTGGCAACAGGATTGTTATTATCCTCAATTCCTGCGCCAAGTTGAACTTTTTTCCCAATAGGTTCATCCCAGTTCATTCTCTTTGCAAGGGTTTCATTAATAAGAACTCCCGTTGCTGTATCTGCCATGATATCCCTGCTGAAATCTCTTCCTTCAAGAATAGTAATTCCCATTGTCTCAATAAAATCTTCATCGCAAACTCCGATGTTAACCCCTCTTTCATCCATTCCTTCCGGAGTTTCCATGTTCATGATCACTTTGCCAGAACCTTCTCCAACCCGGGTTGAGGTACCTCCTATACTAATGATTTTAGGATTCGTAAGTAAAGATTCTTTTAAAACATCAAACTGCCTTCTCATGGATCCAGTAGATAGTGTAAGTCGAACCACATTTGATTTTTCAAAACCAATATCCTTGTTTTTTAAAAACCCAATTTGATCATAAACTACCAGTGTGCTAATAATCATAACCAGGGAAATTGAGAATTGAATGACCACCAGGACTTTTCGAAAAGAAATATTTTTGTGGAAAGAACTGAATGTACCTTTTAATACCCGCACCGGGTTAAATTTTGAAAGATAAAAAGCCGGGTAACTGCCTCCAACTATGCCCAGGAGAATGACAATGCCAACAATTGCCAGAATGATCATAGGATGTGTAAGTACCGACGTTTCCAGAATCTTTCCAGAAATAAAATTAAATTGAGGTATCAACAAGAAAACTAACAGGATTGAGAATGAAAGGGAAATGATTGTAAGTGTCATTGATTCGGTAAGAAACTGTATAATAAGGAGTCCCCTGCCCGACCCCGCCACTTTTCTCAAACCTACTTCTCTGGCTCGCTTTGTTGATCTGGCTGTGGCCAGGTTCATGTAGTTAATACTGGCAATAATTAGCATAAAAAGAATAACAACAATAAAAACATATATGTATTGAATGCTACCTGTTGGTTCTGGTTCTCCCTCATATTTTGAATGAAGATGAATCTTTGAAATAGGATCAAGACCATAAACAATTTTTATATTGAATTGCTCATAAATATCCGCCATATATTTATCATACATTTCTGTAAGTTTTCCCTCAAACTGTTTATAATCTGTTTTCTCATTCAATAATAAATAGGTAAAAACCCCAAAATTCCCCCATCCGCCCCCAAATTGGTCAGGTAAAGTATTGCGGGAGATCAAAGCAGAAAACCGGAAGTGAGAATTGCCCGGAACATCTTCCATTAGACCGGTGATTATATAGCTCACATCATCTTCTGTTCTAATGGATTGGCCAATCGGGTCACTGTCCCCAAAATAGTTTTGGGCAAAGCTTCTGGTAACAACCATGGAATTAGGCTCATTTAAAACCAGATCAGGATCTCCTGTAACCAGGTCATAAGTAAAAACATTAAATATTGAGGAGTCAACATAATAAACATCCTCCTCATAAAACCGAAGGTCATCTTTAATAAACAGGGTATTACCCATTTCAATGAAACGAACATATTCTTCAACTTCAGGATAATCTTCCTTAACCGTAGGCGCAAAAGGGATCTGGGCAAAAATCCAGTCAAAAGCATCATCTGGTTCAGAAATGTGAGATACAACACGGTAAATATTCTCTGATTGCTCATGGTATTTATCATAACTTAGTTCATCAAGAATATACAGCAAAAGGAATAAGCTGCTGGCAATCCCAATTGTCAGTCCGATAATGTTAAAAATGCTGTAAAACAGATCTTTACGAATAATCCTTAAAGCTATTTTAATCAAATTACTAAACATATTCCTGGTATATAAGGTTTAATGCAAATGAATAAAACAGTTTGTTTTTAAAAAGAAAGGGGAATGACCTTGGGGGAGACCAGATAAAAGTACTAAAAAGCTTCATAGAAAAAGGGAGAATTTATTAAAAAAAGTTAAATGAGTGAGCTTGAAATTTAAAATGACTTGAATCAAAATTGCTATATTTGTTTTTATTAAGCTTAAATAACTTAAGTCAAATTAAATATTAATTTTAAAACACATGAAAAAAACACTCTTTTTTAGTTCGCTTGGAATAGTTATGATCCTGGTACTTGGAGCATTTACAGTTTATTCTGAACAAGAAAAAACAATTCCCGGAATCCCTGAAGATGTAAATCAGATCATCCAGAATCACTGCTATGGGTGTCATAATAATGATGGTAAAAGTGAGGATGCCGTTGAAGATCTCAATTTTGATGAGTGGGAAAACTATAACCCGATGAAAAAAACCGGAATACTGAATGATATTTGTGAGGTAGTAACTGAAGGTGAGATGCCTCCTGAAAAGTTTCTGAAAAAATATCCGGACAAAAAGCTTAATGATGAGCAGATAAAGCTTATTTGCAACTGGACCAAGACTGCAAACAAAAGGGAATTAAGGTAATTTCAAGCTATAATTTTGTGAAGAAAACTATTTTAATCATTCTGGCACTCCTGCTAATATTCTTTGCCGGAGCACAGTTTTTTCAGCCTGATAAAAATGAAGGGGAAAGGAATATTGAAACCGGTTTATTTCAGACAGCCGTAGTAAATGACCAAATTAAAGCCCTCCTTACTACAAGCTGTTATGATTGTCACTCCAACAGCACCAATTACCCATGGTATAGTAAAGTGTTTCCGGTATCATGGTATTTATATGATCATGTAAAAGTCGGAAAAGAAGCATTGAATTTTTCTGAATGGGGGACCTACACTGATAATGAGAAGATCAGTCAGCTGGTAGATATTGGTGAAACTGTATCTGATGGTGAAATGCCCCTGAGATCCTTCCTGATCATTCATAAGGAGGCCAAACTTTCAAATGATGAAATCCAGAAGATTGTGAACTGGACCGAGCAGGAAGGAATGAGGATCATGGAGGTACCCACACAATAATTAGCTTTTACTTAATGTGGATCTTACTTAAGGGCTCTCTTACAAGCAAGCTAATTTCTTACCTTTGTCCTATTCTAAACAAATAAATAAGCTTTGAAAGTTCATTCCGATCCAGACCATTTTGAAGTCAGAAAACCTGTAGTTTCGCTGGGGATATTTGATGGAGTACATTCTGGTCATCATGAGATTCTTTCCAGGCTTACATCCCTGGCCAGGGAAGTTTCAGGCGAATCGGTAATTATTACCTTCTGGCCCCACCCCCGCCAGGTTTTAAATCCGGATGATAATAATCTAAAGTTTCTTTGTACCCTTGAAGAAAAGAAAGTATTGCTTGAAAAGGCCGGTATCGATCACCTGGTTGTTCTTCCTTTTACACGCACCTTGTCTAACCAGGATGCATGTGAGTTTGTTGAAAATACCCTTGTTAAGAGATTTCAAATAAAATACCTGGTACTTGGCTATAATCATCATTTTGGTAAAGACCGGCTTGGCGACTTTAAAACAATAGAAGATTGTGCCACAAAGTTTGGTTTTAAGGCATTCAAAATGCTTCCAAGGCTGGTGAATGGAGAGAAAGTTAGTTCCACCATCATAAGACAGGCCCTGTGGTCGGGTCAAATTCAGAAAGCAAATAGACTCCTGGGTTATGAATTTTTTGTAAATGGGAAAATTGTAGGTGGGAAAATGATTGGTCGAAAAATCGGATTTCCAACAGCCAATGTTACCCCAAAAGAAAATCATAAATTAATTCCTTCAGATGGCGTTTATGCGGTAAAATTACAAATCAATGGCAATCGATACAAAGGCATGTTAAACATTGGTGTAAGACCAACTGTTAATACCTCCAGGATGGTTAAAACCATAGAGGTAAATATTTTTGATTTTTCACAAGACATTTACGGACAGGATGTTACTCTAATTTTTGTGAAAAGAATGAGAGATGAAGAAAAGTTTGATGATATTGAAATCCTTGTGGAGCAATTGAAAAAGGACAAAATCAGGGCTCTGGAGATCCTAAAGAACGAGGAGAGGTAAAGAAATATAAAGTGAAAGGGAGTAGATGACAATTGAATGGATGGAACTCGGAACTCCTTTTCTTCATTCTTTTTTCTTAACTTTGCAATTCGAAAAAATAAAGTAAAAAAATATGGAAATTACAGATACAATGACAGAAAAAATCTCTTATAAAATTAAAGATATTCAGCTGGCTGAATACGGCCGAAAAGAAATTGATATTGCTGAAAAAGAAATGCCGGGTCTGATGTCGCTCCGTAAAAAACTGGGAGCATCAAAACCGCTTGCCGGAGCAAGAATTACGGGCTCCTTGCATATGACTATCCAGACTGCCGTGTTGATAGAAACCCTTGTTGAGTTGGGTGCTGATGTACGTTGGGCCAGTTGCAATATTTTTTCCACGCAGGATCATGCAGCTGCAGCTATTGCTGCCACCGGAGTTCCTGTTTTTGCATGGAAGGGAGAAACTCTTGAAGAGTACTGGTGGTGCACTATGCAGGCCCTTTCGTTTCCTGAAGGGAAAGGCCCCCATCTTATTGTTGATGATGGTGGAGATGCCACTCTGATGTTGCATAAAGGCTTTGAAGCAGAAAACGATCCCTCTATTCTGAATATCAAGGCTTCAAATAAAGAAGAAGAAATAATCCTTGCACGACTTAAGAAAATCCTGAAAGATGATCCTGACAAATGGCATCGCATGGTACAAGAAATTAAAGGAGTTTCTGAAGAAACTACCACGGGTGTTCACAGGCTTTACCAAATGAAAGATGCCGGGAAATTGCTCTTGCCTGCTATAAATGTAAATGATTCGGTAACAAAATCGAAGTTTGATAATCTTTATGGATGTCGCGAATCTCTTGCAGATGGCATCAAAAGAGCAACTGATGTTATGTTGGCCGGTAAAGTTGTAGTTATATGCGGCTATGGAGACGTCGGAAAAGGTTCTGCAAAGTCAATGAAATCATATGGAGCAAGGGTTATTGTTACTGAAATTGATCCTATTTGTGCACTTCAGGCGTCAATGGAAGGATTTGAAGTAAAGACAATTGAAGATTCCCTGGATGAGGGCAATATTTTTGTTACGACTACAGGAAATAAAGACGTGATTACTGCAGATCATATGAGTAAAATGAAAGATCAGTCTATTGTCTGCAATATTGGTCATTTTGATAATGAGATACAGGTTGATGAGCTTGAAAACTTCCCGGGAGTTGAAAAACTTAACATTAAGCCCCAGGTAGATAAGTACACTTTCCCGGGTGGTAAAAGTATCTTTCTCCTGGCTGAAGGAAGGCTGGTTAATCTGGGATGTGCAACCGGACA
>DAOWNN010000095.1 GCA_030642585.1 Bacteroidota bacterium
GGATGAACTTGGACGTGATGAATATACAGAAGAAGACATTCGCCTGATACGAATAAAATTCATTTCGGAAATGGGAAATTGAAATGAATTGAGCTTGCATTTCAATTGTCTCATTTATATTCCTGCCTGCATTTGTAATAATTTCTTATTTCAGTCGTCTTAATAATATCATCAAATTCAAATACCGTGAGTGAAATTTTAAGAATTACGGGCCTTACAAAAAAGTATGGGACTTTATTTGCCATCAATGATCTTTCCCTAAATATTGAAAAAGGAAATGTATTTGGTATTCTTGGTCCTAACGGAAGTGGGAAAACCACAACTCTCTCAATCGTAACAGGGATCATACACCCTACCCGGGGTAGCTTCCAATGGTTTGGGGAAAACCCCCGGCCATCTTCATATCAAAGAATCGGATCTCTGATTGAAACTCCACATTTCTACCCTTATCTTTCTTTATATCAGAATCTACAGCTAGTATCTAAGATAAAAGGAATTCCCCTGAAGGAGATTAATCACGTACTTGGGATAACAAATTTACTCGCCAGAAAACACTCTCCATTTATTACTCTATCTCTTGGAATGAAACAAAGATTAGGAATTGCTGCAGCAATGTTAGGAAGTCCTGAAGTGCTGGTTCTGGATGAGCCAACGAACGGTCTTGACCCTGAGGGTTTTGCAGAAGTCAGAGAATTAATTCTACAGGAAGCAAGTGCCGGAAAAACAATAATTCTTGCCAGTCATATCCTGGATGAAGTTGAAAAGGTCTGTTCACACGTAGCCATTCTGAAGAAAGGTAAAATTCTTACCTCAGGGAAAGTGCATGAATTACTTCTTAAAGATGATTTGGTTAGAATCACCACCATAAAATCGGATGAACTTTACGAAGCACTGATCAGAGGAGGATGGACGAAAACCATTGAAAAAGAAAAAAATGAAATCCGACTTACTCTAAGCTCAGACAAATCGCCAGGGGATCTAAATGAATTTGCTTTTAAAAATGGGTTTGTCCTGGACAAAATTGAAGTTCTTAAGCAAAGCCTGGAATCACAATTCCTTGAAATTATAAAATAAAAATGTATTAGATATTTAATTTATTTGCTATGAAGAAACTCCTACAGATAGAACTTATTAAAACACTCAATAATTCAACTTTTAAAGTAATCCTTGTTTTACACTTTATACTATTCTTGTTACTGGTTTATGTAAGTACACGTATCGATCTCTCTGTTCCGGGTTTCAGTACTCAAAAAATGTTTATGTTCCCAAATGTCTGGCCCCTGTTTACATGGTATGCCAGCTGGTTTAACCTTCTTTTCCTGGGAATCATCATCATCATACTTACCGGAAATGAATTTAGCTTTAAGACGTCCCGGCTTATGATTACCAATGGTTTAAGCAGGAATGAATTCCTTCTCGGAAAAGGAATTCTCATTTTGCTCATTTCAGCATGGGGTTTACTTTTAGTTTTTCTGGCAGGAAGTGTTACCGGGTTTATTTTTACCGAAGATTTTAGTTTGATTAAATTTTTCGAGAATACATCTATTCTGCTTGTATATTTTGTGCAGGCTATTGCATATATGTGCCTGGCATTGCTTTTTTCAACAATTATCAAAAGTAATGCCCTATCCATTATGATGTATCTTTTATACTTCATAATGATTGAACCCATATTCAGATTGTTTCTTCCAAAACTTGTACGACCCTATTTTCCGGTTAAAGTAATTTCAGGGCTGACTCCTGTTCCTGAATTCTTGTCACTTGCCTCTGATAAAAGCTTTATCAGCACAAACGGACAAAGCCAACTGGATCTTGAGAGTATAGGAATTTTACCAAAAGCAATACCTCTTAATACTTCACTGATACTTACACTCATCTACATCTCTCTTTTTGTAATTGCCAGCTGGTATATTGTTAAGAAAAAAGATTTGTAATCAGAATTCCCTGCCTTTCCATTGATAGCTTTTCCCAATCAAGCCAAAAAAGCCAGCCATAACCACGTAGAAGGGATAAACTACCGAAAGGGGAAAGAACCATCTCATTAAATCCTTCCGGTCGTAATATTTTGTGACACTTTTAAGTAAAATAAAATCCGGGATCCATTTAAGTAAGATCAGGACAACAAACATGTATAAATAAAGTGAAGATATTATGGAAGCCGGAACTAGAGCCAGAAATACAAAATTAATCAACCAGACCAGGAGTGCTGTAAAAAGCACATCCTTATCCCTGTATGTTTTAGATTTGGAAACCCACCGAATTCTTTGAAGCCAGAAGCTCCCCAGGGTTTTACTCATAGAAGTATAAACTGCAGATTTTTTTGACTTTATGAAGTATATCTTCTCCTTTGAATTTTTTTTTAAAGCCAAAAGCAGAAAAATGTCATCTCCAGATGTTTGAGACAGTACAAGTGGATCTTTCAAACCCTGAACCACACTCCTCTCATAAACCAGATTTGCGCCATTGCACATAAGTGGTCTTTTTATTCCGGCAGCCCCGGCAGTGGATCCAATCAGGCTAAAAAACTCAAGAGCCTGAAGTTTCTGAAAAAAACCAGACCCGGTTTCTGGAAGTACAGGTGCAATGATCATTCTGGGACTTTGCTGAACATAAAACTCATGTAGGACAGATAGCCAGCTATTGCCTCTTCTGCAATCAGCATCAGTTGTAACAATAAGTTCTCCTGTGCTATTCTCAATCCCGTTGAGAACAGCTTCTTTCTTCCCCACTCCCCTATTCCTTATCAGTTTGAAATTAGGTAATGACTGAATTATATCCATGGCCAGTTCATACGATCCATCAACAGAATGATCATCAATCAGCACCACCTCAAACATATTCTTATCAAGATGCTGTTTATTAAGATCCTCAATCAAAGACAAAATAGATTCTTTCTCATCCCGAAAAGGAACAATTACAGATAATTTCAAAGATTCTTTTCTTTTCCCGGATTCAATAAATTCCGGAAGTGTTTTCCATCCCCGGTAAAAACTTAAGATTAAGATAAAATAAGTGACCCCTGTAACGGAAACTACTATAGGGAAAAATAAAGATAAACCTGCATGAAAAAAAACTACTTCATCCATTTATATAGTCAATAATGTTCACCATCCAATCAAAATTTGGGATATCTCCGCTGATCGGGATTAATATCTGAATCAACATGCAATCTACAACTCATAATAGCTGACGATTACTCAACAATTCCGTGATTATAATGATTCAGCTTCTGTATTCATTCCAGCTCTTTATCTCAATATCGGAAATATCAATCTTACAAAATGCCAAAATAAATGCACTTGCAAGTCTTGCATTTGTTATCAAAGGGATATTAAAATCAACAGCTGTTCGTCTTATAAGATAGTCATTATCCAGCTCTGACTTTGAAAGATCTTTTGGTATATTAATTACAAGATCTATTTTCTTTTCCCGAATATAGTCCAGAGTATTGGGTTCAACTTTTTCATCTGGCCAGGACAGAATTGTAGATTCTATGTTATTAAGCTTGAGAAAATCATGAGTTCCTTTAGTGGCAAACAATTTATAGTCATTTTCAGCCAGAGCCTTCGCACTATTTATAAGTTCAACTTTCGCCCTTGCATGCCCCGTAGACAGTAAAATATTTTTGCCGGGAATATTGTAGCCAACTGATAGCATAGCCTTCAGGATAGCCTCATAAAAGTCTTCTCCTATGCACCCAACTTCACCTGTAGAAGACATATCAACACCAAGTACAGGATCGGCTTTTTGCAGTCTTGAAAAAGAAAATTGAGGAGCTTTTACCCCAACATAATCAAGATCAAAAATTGATTTATTCGGCTTTTCAACTTTTTTGCCAAGCATGATTCGTGTTGCCAGTTCAATCAAATTGGTTTTGAGTACTTTGGAAACAAAAGGCATGCTTCGTGATGCCCTGAGATTACATTCAATAACCTTTATGTCATTATCCTTAGCCAGAAATTGCATATTGAAAGGCCCGGATATATTTAACTCCTCAGCAACCTGCCTGCTAATTTTTTTAATACGCCTTGCTGTTTCAAAATATATCTTCTGGGGCGGAAACACTATGGTGGCATCTCCTGAATGAACACCGGCAAACTCAACATGTTCTGAGATTGCATAAGCAATTATTTCTCCCTTCCGGGCAACAGCATCAATTTCAATTTCTTTTGCATGTTCAATAAACTCGGAAACTACAACCGGATATTGTTTTGACACATTCGCAGCAAGTTCAAGGAAGTGGTCAAGTTCTTCATTGTTTGAAACCACATTCATTGCCGCACCCGACAAGACATATGATGGTCTGATCAAAACTGGAAAACCTATCCTGTCTACAAATTTGTGGATATCATTAATGCTTGATAACTCTTTCCAGTCTGGCTGGTCCACTTTAATCTTGTCAAGCATCATTGAAAACTTATGACGGTTTTCTGCATTATCAATTGAATCAGGAGAAGTGCCCAGGATACTAACATCTTGTTTATGCAATCTTATAGCAAGGTTGTTGGGGATTTGCCCACCCATAGAAACAATTACTCCCCTGGGAAGCTCAAGATCAATGATATCCATTACTCTCTCAAAAGACAATTCATCAAAATACAGACGATCACAAATATCATAATCAGTGCTTACTGTTTCAGGATTATAGTTGATCATTATCGAACTAAAGCCTTCTGCCCTTACAGTATCAAGGGCGTTCACCGTACACCAGTCAAATTCCACACTGCTTCCAATCCTATAAGCTCCTGAGCCCAAGACAATTACCGATTCATCATCCATAGGATAATCTATATCGTGCTCTGTTCCGCTATATGTAAGGTATAGATAATTGGTCTGTGCGGGATATTCTGCAGCAAGGGTATCAATTTGCTTTACCACAGGTAATACATTTAACTTCTTTCTGTACTCACGAACTTTCAGCAAACCTTTTTCCATTTCAAGGGCATCCGGATGTAGAATATTCCTGGCCAGTTGAAAATCGGAAAAACCCAGAATTTTTGCTTCCAGAAGCTTTTCTTTTGGGAGATCTTCCAGTTTTACATACTGCTTCAATTCATTATTTAAATTGAAAATATTCATCAATTTATACAGGAACCACCTATCGATTTGAGTAAGCTGGTGAATACGGTCTACGGAATATCCTTTTTCCATGGCATCTGCAATAACAAATATTCTCATATCCGTGGGTTCCGCCAGTTCTTTATCCAGATCATTGAAGCTAAGATCCCTATTTCCTAAAAACCCATGCATCCCCTGCCCTATCATTCTCAGTCCTTTCTGAATGGCTTCTTCAAAGGTACGACCAATTGACATTACCTCTCCAACACTTTTCATGCTGCTTCCAATATTGTGTGAAACACCTTGAAACTTGTTGAGATCCCATCTGGGAATTTTGCAAACAATATAATCCAGTGCGGGTTCAAAACATGCCGCTGTAGTTTTTGTTACCGAGTTCTTTAGTTCATAAAGACCATATCCAAGGGCCAGTTTTGCTGCCACGAAAGCCAGTGGATAACCAGTAGCTTTGGAAGCCAAAGCACTTGAACGCGATAACCTGGCATTCACTTCAATTACCCTGTAATCCTCCGAACCAGGATCAAGGGCATATTGGACATTGCATTCACCAACAACCCCAATATGCCGTATTATTTTTAAAGAAAGTTCCCGTAGTTTATGATATTCACTATTGGTAAGGGTTTGAGATGGAGCAACAACAATACTTTCACCGGTATGTATTCCCAGAGGATCGAAATTCTCCATATTGCAAACCGTAATGCAATTATCATGGCAATCTCTCACAACTTCATATTCTACTTCTTTCCATCCCTTCAGTGACTCTTCAACAAGGATCTGGTTTGTATATGTAAAAGCTTTGTTGGCTAATGTTTCTAATTCACCAGGATTGTTACAAAACCCACTTCCCTGACCTCCAAGAGTGTATGCTGCCCGTATAATTATTGGGAAACCCAATTCCCCCGAAGCCGCTATCGCATCTCTAACGCTGGTTACAGCAATGCTTCGAGGCGTACAAACCTGAATTTCATCGAGCTTCTCAACAAACAATTGCCGGTCTTCAGTATTCATAATTGCCTGTATCGGGGTACCCAAAACACGTACCCGGTATTTTTCAAATATTCCTTTCTTAAATAACTCGATGCCACAATTTAAGGCTGTTTGTCCTCCAAATGCAAGCAATACACCATCAGGGTTTTCCCTGGCCATTACCTTCTCAACAAAAAATGGGGTTACAGGCAAAAAGTATATCTGGTCTGCAATCTTTTCCGAAGTCTGGACAGTAGCAATATTAGGATTGATAAGAATGGTTCTGATTCCTTCTTCCCGCAATGCCTTCATTGCCTGAGAACCGGAATAATCAAATTCACCAGCTTCTCCAATTTTTAAAGCCCCGGATCCCAGCACAAGAACCTTCTTAATTTTTGAATTCATATTAAATAAAATTAGGCTAAAAATACAAAATTATTTTAAAAATATTTGGTATTTTCAAATCATTATGCATATTTTTACAGCCTAAATGCATATTTATACATTATGGAAAATAAATCCAAACGCTTATTGGCAATTAGTCAGATCATTAACACTCAAAAGATAGCCAGTCAGGCAGATCTTTTAAAAAAGCTACAATCAAAAGGCATAAAGTGCACACAGGCTACATTATCCAGAGATCTCAGGGTTTTAATGGTAGGAAAGATTGCAAATAATGAGGGAGGGTATAATTATTCATTAATTACAAATAAGAGCTCTAATAAAATCCCGGATTCTTCCACATCATTTGTGCAAAATGGATTTGTTAGCTTTGAATTTGCACAAAAGCTTGCCGTAATTAAAACAATCCCAGCCTATGCGTCCAGTCTGGCCATGACAATTGACATGGAAGAAGCATATGAGATAGCAGGGACAATCGCCGGGGATGATACGATACTTATCATTCCAAGAAATGGAATAAGCGAAAGTGATATAAGGCACAGGCTGATCCTTATATTTCCGGAATTGAAAGATCGCATCAGGCATTAGCCTACTCTACACTTTATAAGCAGCAAAACTATTCAATCATAATCATTGCATGAATGTATTTTCATGTATCAGATCATCATTAATAATAAACTAAACTATGAAAAAAGAAAAAGTAATACTCGCCTACAGTGGTGGATTAGACACATCTGTAATACTAAAATGGCTTGTTGATAAGAAATTTGAAGTTATTGCATTCGTTGCAGATGTTGGTCAGGATGAAGATTTTGATCTTATGACAAAGAAGGCAGAAAGCCTTGGTGCCTCAAAGGTGATTGTTTCCGATTTAAAAAATGAATTTGTTACAGATTACATTTTCCCAGCCATTCAGGCAAATGCCATTTATGAAGGAAGATATTTACTGGGAACAGCACTGGCAAGACCAGTCATTTCAAAAGAACAAATCCGTTTGGCATTAAAAGAAAATGCCCCAATTGTTTCTCATGGATCCACCGGAAAAGGGAATGATCAGGTAAGGTTTGAATTGGCTTATTATGCTTTAAACCCTGATATACAGGTTTTTTCTCCATGGAAAGATCTTGAATTTCTGGATACATTCAAAGGCAGGACTGACATGTTGAATTATGCTAAAGAAAAAAAGATACCAGTGAAGGCCTCCCTTAAAAAGCCATACAGTGAAGATGATAACCTGATGCATATCAGTCATGAAGCAGGCATACTTGAAGATCCACTATATTCCCCTGATAAAGATATTTATACAAAAATATGTTTACCTCAGGATGCACCAGACAAGGAATGCCATCTCGAAATACTGTTTAAGAATGGACTTCCCGTAAATGTCTTAAACACAGATGATAAGTCATCCTATGCTGATCCCCTTGAGCTCTTTGTTTA
>DAOWNN010000072.1 GCA_030642585.1 Bacteroidota bacterium
GGTCGAAACCCTCCTGCGGGAATGAATAGCTTTGTTCAATAAGATCAAGGTAGGTGTTTTTCATGCAAATTTAGCGGGTGGAGTTAAAAATTATATTTGCAAATTAAGCGTTTTTTAATTCATTATGCATGCAAATAAACGGTTTTATCTTTTCTTAAGAAATTTCAATTCCCTACCTCAAGTAACCATTCCTTCTTGCACAGGTATGCTTAGCTGCTGGACGAGATTAAAATACCAATTCCAAAAACAATTTATGCCAGGGAGCCGAAGAATGTGAAATTAATTATTGAGCAGATTGGGGGCTTGCCGGTAATCGTTAAAGGTTTTAGCGGATTCCAGGGGAGTATAATGTCATTGTGGTTATAATTTATTGATATTTAGATTGATTTAAATGATAGCACTACCAAATAGTGCTATTTTTTTATGTCTTTTTTGTGATATCGCACACCGGTACTCCAATCACCAGCTAGTCAGTATTATGTATATTTATATATTTTTATGTATATTTAATAGCAATTATTCTAAATTCATAATTGAAGGATACCTGGTCACGACAAGAATATTTAATTTGAGCATAATTAATATGATTGTCACCCTAATCGTGGTTTTTACTTTTTTAACCTTAAGATTCATTCTTTATCTATTCCGATATATACAAATTAATAATCTTTATTCAAGGTATAAAGTCTATCTTAAAGAGCCTTATTTAGAATTTAATCAGTACAAACCACAAATAATTAACTTATTTAAACAAGCAGGATTGACTGATAATATTATACCAAGGATGGAACCAGCTGGGTATGGAAAATTAAGGTCTTATAATACGAATTTATTTTCAAACATTGCAAATGTGAATCCAGAGATTATTCCTCAAACACATATGAAATTTCATGAGGCTATTGGGATATTCAGGTATGAAATGATTAAGACCGTTAATCCAATTTCATGGCTTGAATTTATATTCAAATTACCAGAATATCTTCTCGGATACTTTGGCGTTTCAAAAGAAAGTATCATAACAAAAATTGTTAACATAATCTACTGGATAAGTGCAATAATTTTTGGACTTTTCAAAGTTAATCTATTGCAAATAATTAGAGAGTTCTAACTATGAAAATAGCTGACATTATCCACGTACCAGGAGCAAGCAATGAACAATTTGAAGAAATTAGGGAATTTGTAAAATCAATATATGTCCCATCTGATGAGCCGGACGTAACAATTACTATACGTTTTCCAGATAAAGATGATCCAAACTACCCCCTTTTAAGCCATTCAAACATATCAATTGATAATAGGAAAGGCATTGATCACCTAATAATTACAGGACAAATAGTGAAAGAATATAATAATTGGAAGAGTAAATCTTCAAAACCCTAATATTCATCAATAACTAAATATCATGGGAAAGAAACTATCTGATTCAAAACGTGGTATTGCCTATGAAAAGAGGCAGGCAACCAAAACTGGATCTCAACATAAGGGTGGGCTAGGCAAAGAGGATCTCAAAAAGGGTAAAATAAAAGTTGAAGTTAAAAACTGGCAGAGACCGGTTCACGCAGGTGTGATCAAAGCTGCAGTTAAGAAGAAGATAAAGATTGTTATTATACAGAACCGGCCAAGAAATTTGCAAAAGCTAAGTCTATTCAGCTAAAAAAGGGGAAATAAGTAATATTTTATCCAAATTTTGTTAATTTTGCATACTTTTTGTAGTTTTATTCTACAAAACCTTCAGCCATGCTCGAAAAGGAATTTAAGTATTACATTGACAACCAAGCCAAACTGGTTGAAAAATACAATAATAAACATATTGTTATTGTAGGTAATGATGTTATTGGAGCTTATGATAATGAAATTCATGCTTATATTGAATCTGTGAAAAAATATAAGCTTGGCTCATTCTTAATTCAATTATGCAAGCCAGGAAAGGAAAATTATACTCAGACTTTCCATTCTAGGGCAATCTTCGCATAATGGGCATTGGAAACCATGAATACCTTGCCTTAACTACAAAGTTTAAGGGAATTGCAAATCAGATTGTAATTGAATGTGGAATTTCATTGCCATTCGATCCAAGCATTAATAAGGGAGAAAAGGCCCCTAAGATTAAGAAATCTACTGCTTTATGGGATACTGGAGCCACAGCTTCAGTTATAACCAAGGCGACTGCAGCAGCTCTTGGCTTGAAGCCTATTTCAAAAACGATGGTTTCGCATGCTGGCGGAGAAAGTGCACAGAATGTGTATTTAGTCAATATCTATTTACCTAACAAGGTACTTATACCCAATGTAAATGTAACTGAGTGTCAGGACACTTCTGGCACTTTTGGAGTTATAATTGGTATGGATATAATTACTCTTGGTGATTTTGCGGTTACTAACTTTGATGGTAATACTACAGCTTCTTTTAGAGTACCCTCCATTGCTACAACCGATTATGTGAAAGATTTTAACGATAAATACAGAACTCCTATTGTCGCGAAGAAGTTTCCTGGAAGAAATGATCCTTGTCATTGCGGTAGTGGGAAGAAATATAAACATTGTCATGGCAGTCATACCGCAAAATAGGTCCAAAGATTTACGACTCTTAAGTATTGCACTTTAAATAAAGAAAAACACACCTTTTACCGCACCTAAAAATACAAAATGCCCCGATATGTTTCTATATCAGGGAGTTACTTTTTGTTTCCGTTCACTCAAGTAAGCTTGGGTATCTGACGAGAATGACCTCCCTTCGGTCGGTCGGACTCTTCCCCGGCGGGTTTTAGGATATAAAAAAAGAGAGTATATAGACAAGAATGTTGGGACTAAGCCCCAACATTCTACTTTCTTTAATTGTATTTATTAATTGAATCATGCACAAGAGTTTGGACTCCCGGAGATTCATTTAAACCCTTGTACTGAACAATAATGTCATTTCTCTTTAGGAATAACATTCTGAAAGAGTAAAACTTCGCTCAACTGTGAACGTAAAGTAAATACGATCTTCTTGCCATCAGGGGACCAATCCGAAAAAATAATTGCGCTTTTTTTAGGCAGGCTTTTGCTTAGATTTATTTCTTTTTCAGAACCTCCTGTTACCGGCAGAATGAAGAGAGACTGCTTGGAACCCTCAGTGGCATAGGCCCGGTCGACGAGAATCTTCTGCCCATCGGGAGACCACGAAACATTTCCGAAAACCGAAGCCACCCTGTGGCTTCTTCCCGTTTCCAGATTAACAACTATTACATCATCGTTGTTTTCAACAAATGCTAGTTGTTTAAAGTCCCTGGAGCTGTGCAAACATCTGAGGATGATTGTGCTATCCGGGTTTGGACTGTAAACATACCTCTCTTTTCCTGATTCAGGGTTTAGCTCAATGATTCCTGCACCATTGTTCCCTAATCCCATCTTACTGAACAGAATGGATTTGCCGTTGCTGCTCCATTCGAACTGTGTCCCTCCCTGAATAGGAAGCGGTGTTGACTCCCACTTTCCAGAGTTCAGATTCAAATGATAGATGAACCACTCATTCTCTTTATTGGCACCTACCATACCGATGGTGCTGCCGTCCGGTGTCCATCTCAGGTAGCCTGCTGGCCCATGTTCCTTTGGCACAGGGAATTCCCGTGTGTCGTCCCCGACAACTACGATGTTGAATCCAAGCCCGCTGTAATTTCCGTTCAAAAAAGCGAAGGATTTTCCATCGGGTGACCAGACTGAGTAATAATTGACCCCTGTAGGAGTGTATTTGATCTGCTCTGGTTCTCCAACAGGCTCACCGGTAGTTGGATTCAAGTCCATTTGAAATATATCGAAGATTCTTACCCAATTCCAGCTGGCTAAGCCGTTGGCCGTCCAGTTCAGCAGCCAGGAGTCTTTCATTCCATCTCTGATCAGAAAGGGTTCTCCTGTAACTTCCCCATTTTTATAATCTATTCCCCAAAGAGCCCAGCTTCCATGGCGGAGACTCAGGAAGACTATATTTTTCCCATCAGGGGACCACCTTGGAAACTTATCTTCGGCCGGATGATTCATGATGGGTTTAGGATTTTCCCCATTGGTGTTCATGATATAGATGTTACTTTTTTCACCAGGCAAGGCGTCTGTGAAAAGGATATGTTGACCGTCGGGGGACACGCAAGCGGTTGGCAATGTGCTCCCCAGTTTTTGATCTTTCTTTTGCAAAGTTACCAGTGCTTTGAAGTTTTCGCCCTTTGAGGAAAAAAGGCCCAACTGGGGTGCAATATCCGGACTCCCCTTGATGGTCAATATCGCACTCCCATCCGGCAGCCATGCATTTGGGATGTACCAATCTTTTTCATCGCTTGCAAGTACACGTGATTGACCATTCAGCGTCGCTACTATCAGACTGTTCTCAGTAACTTCTTTGTCAATACAAGATGAGAAGTAGGCTATTTCTTTGTCATCGGGCGATAAAACCGGATGGTAGGTATAACAGTATCTATATAATTGGTCCCAGGTATGATCCGTAATGTATTTGACATTTTTTGTTTTGAGGTTATAAACAATGATGTTTTGTCCCTTGATAAACTCAACACCCACACCCATACTTCCGTCGGATGATAGTTCAAACGGCTCGAATATCATGCCCGGTTTATCCCATCCTTTCAAATTGATGACTGACAAGCCTTTTGGAAGAGTCTCACTGAGCTTAGTTAACCGGCTCCTTGCTTCAGCTACGACCTTCCCCTCATGTGGGTACTTGTTGATAACTGTTTTATAGGCAACAATAGCTTCAGTCTTTCCCAGCTTCTCGTAGCATAGCCCGATATGAAACTGGGCTTTTGCAGCAATACCCGGTTCTTCGTTGTAATCTTTGACAATCTGCTCATACATCTTAATGGCCTGTAGCAGGTCTCCTTCAGATTCCTCGAGAAATAGGGCCTTCTCGAAAACCTTGTCCCCCTGGTCCTGGGCAAGCAGCCCGAAAGAGCAACTCAACAAGACAAAAAGTACTGACAAGGCTAACATTAGTTTTTTTGTTTTCATGACATACCTCCTGATTTTAAATTAATGTACTGCAATGTACTTCATCATATTTGTGGATGTGTTAAGGAAGTGTGATGAGTTGGTCAGAAAAGCGTGAAGCAGTGATTGGTCATGGTAATAATTTGTACCCAACACCCCGGATGCTGACAATATGCTTAGGATTCGAAGGTTCATTTTCAATTTTTTTCCGTAAATTAACGATGTGGCTGTCTATAGTACGGGATGAGACCACGATATTATCTTCGCCCCATATTTCGTCTAAGAAAACATTCCGCTCAATGACCTGTTCTTTTTTCCTGATCAGAACTTTCAGCATACGGAATTCAAGTGGCGTTAGTTTAATACTGACTGTCCCCCTGTGTGCCTCGTATTTCCTGAAATCCAAAAAGATATCACCGATAGAAAACGTAGTTAGTTCATCGCTTTGATCATCTGCCCTCCGCAGAATGGCTTTCACACGGGCAAGTACCTCCCGAAGACTGAATGGTTTGGTCACATAGTCATCAGCGCCCAGCTCAAGGCCCAGTACTTTGTCAATTTCTTTGTCCTTGACTGTAAGCATGAGAATAGGCGTATTATTATCTTCTTTGCGCAGCTGTTTACAGACCTCATATCCGCTCAGCAAAGGCATCATCACATCCAGAATAATAATGTCAGGATCTTGATTTCTGGCCGCATTGAGTCCTTCCTCACCGTTTTCAGCTGAAATAACTGTAAAACCTTCTGATTCAAACTCATCTTTCAGGCTTAGCAGAATGCCTGGTTCATTTTCTACGATAAGAATTTTTTTCTGCATATCAATCTTAATTTATGTTCATTAAGGGAAGAAAAATGGTAAATATTGAGCCTTGTCCGGGGCTGCTTTTCACAGATATTCTGCCCCCATGGGCCTCAATGGTATGCTTGACCAGCGCCAGGCCGAGCCCTGTACCTTTTTCAGACAATTGGTTTGAAGACCTGGACTGAAAAAATCTATCGAATATACGATCCAGATCTTCCTTCGGGATACCGATTCCCTGATCCTCCACACGGATGATAATAAATTCAGATTTCTTTTGAAGATATATACCCACGGATTTTGATTTGGGCGAAAACTTGATGGCATTATCCAGCAGGTTATTTAAACATCGGGAGAACGCATCCTTATCGATTGCTACTGATGGAATATCCGGGTCGAAATGCTTTCTGATTTCGATTCGTTCATGAATGTGGTCCTTAATGAAATCGTTAACTGTCTCATCAAGCCAGTCCCTCAAAGCCGTGACTTCAAAACTATATACTTTTTTACCTGCCTCAATTTTGGAGAAATCGAGAATATTCTTTACCATTCGTGTCAGTCTGTTCGCATCCTGATCAATTACCGAAAAATACTGATGCATTTTTTCGGGGCTTTTTATCTTGCCTGCAAGCAGTCTCTCGGTGAGTGCCTTGATCGAGGTTAGGGGGGTTTTTAGTTCATGGGAAACAGAAGATACGAAGTTGGATTTCATGATCATGACTTCACGTTCCCGGATGATGGCTCGAATGATCATCAAAGTCCCGAAAATCAGTATAATCAGCAGGGTTATAATGGACCAGAAATAGTAACTATTAAACAAATCTATCCCGAACTCGGTATTTGGCACTGATCGTACCATTCGGATTTTCCATGGCGGAAAATAGTTGTCAAATTCTCCAGTGAGCGAAATTGAATCGTGTTTGTGATCCGCATTACCCAGAAGTATTTTTCCGGTCAAATCAGTTATTATAATATTGTTTTGCTCATCCACGGGAAGGTTATCAACGATCGGTTGCAGCCACTCACGGATCATTTGATCATTGTTCCATTTTATACACAACATACTGGAAGCGGGAACTGCGGTAATCAAATAATCTTTGCCCTGTACTGTTCTGGACAGATTGAAAGGCTCCGGTTTGGATTGGTTTGTTATTTCCTTTAGCACCGGAATGATTTCAGTCTCTATATGCCTGCGAACTTTCCACTGTTCGACTCGCAGATTATGCACTTCCTGTAGACTGATATACTGCCGGTGCTGTTCTTCATAATTGTTAACGGCCGGCATTTCATTGAGTAATTCTTCAATGGTATCTCTGGCCATTTCAGCATACGTTAAGAACCGGGTCTCAGTTAATACCCATTCGCCTTCAAGAATTCTTTCATACACTGTCAGAGCTTCATTCAGGGCTTTGTTATTATTTCCTGATATGCGTTCACAATCAACAATCTGCATCCCGGCAGTTAATGCCAATGGGAGTCCCGCTGATGTCAGGCTTGAAAAGTACTGGTCAATGATCCTCTCGTACGTGTTGATAGCTGAATCAATCATTCCGGCTTTTTTTTGAACTCTTGCCAGGTGATTCAGTCCCTGTGCCCTGGTATGATATCTTTTCACCTTTATGAACAGTTCTTCCAATAGAGAGATGGCAAGCTTGTAATCTTGCAGTATGAATTCTGCATTCCAGGCCTGGTTTTGTAGTGTTTGTTGAGCAGAAGTTAAAACAGTTTCTGAATTTTCTAAGTCATCAGGTTCAGGTTGAAGCAGCGGAAAAAAAGTTAGTCCATCTCCAAACAGGATGAACACTTCATCTACTGGTTTATCATCCCTTAGAGATACCTTTAAATACTGCCGGATAGCCCTGTACTCCTGATTACGGAAAGCCGGGAGTTGAGCCGTTTTCTGCAGAAAAGCCTCCGTATTTTTCAGTTGATTTGAGAACTCTCGCTTCAACAGCATCATGCAGTTCTGCTGTTCTTCAAGGATCTTTTGTTCACGGCGATATTTCTCGTTCATTATCGCACGAATGCCAAAAATGCTCATTGCCACAGATGGAAGTACTATGGTTAATATAAAAATGACAATCAGCTTTTTCTGCTGCTGAAGCATGGTCATGATTGAATTCATGAGGATTTTCCCGGTTCGGGTGTGAAGAAAAGGGTAGCACCAGAGGATATTCCTTTAGCCGTGACAACCAGGTCACTAATACGGACTGTACCTGCAAAGAGCACTAAGAATAAATTTTTTAGAAAGTTGTTCAGAGTATCCGCCATGAGATTAATTAATGTTGATTTTCTCAGTTGCTACATTTTAACTATGTGCTAAATCTCATTATATGCATAACAAATATACCGAATAAGAACTATATGTTCAGGGAAATCTACAATTATGAAGGAAACATATAAATCAGTACTTATGCTAAAGAAAAAAATCCCATAGGGATGTTATGTTATAGAAATGGACGTGAGTCCTTATTTTATGGATAAAAGGAATAAAGAGTTCCGTAGGAACGGCATATTTTCATATCCTTAAATTCCAGCTAACCAAACAAAATATACCTGAACTTTGAAGAAGAATATCTCCTGAATTTTTTGTGGAACAGAATATTTCGTTCCTATGGAACTCATTCTGTTATTCATTATCTGAATCAGAGTCTGTCGACCCTGGCAATAATATGTCCTACCTACGGCAGTTGATTACTTATTAGCAATGGGTCACCCAAATTTTAAAAGTATAAATAGCTGATATTCAGAATTGTATTTTTTTGTGTTCACTTCGTGTACAAAACAGGTGGCAGCGAAGTCAGTACGGACTCTTCCCCTGCGGGGGGCCACC
>DAOWNN010000148.1 GCA_030642585.1 Bacteroidota bacterium
CGGTTCATAGTTTTATTCAACAATAATAACTTGCTTATATGTTTAAGCCTGAAAAATAAAAGATTATCAGCATGGTTACCCGGATTTACGATTTGCTTTTATATAAAATCTCTCTTAGCTTAAGCAGTTATATTGTTATATATGAAAAAAAGGCATACGACTCAATGGGCTCATCTACTTCATATTTATTTAATTATATAAGAAGTCAAAGTTCTGCTTCCTGAGCAATAGTACACTTGCCCTGTAACATCATCAACAGCATAAATAGGCTCGAGGTCTTTTCCCAGGTTTATGCTACCCTCAACCTGGCCGTTTGATTTACTAACCTTTAACAATTGAATAAGCTTGTCCTGCCGGGACATGATCAACATAAACTCCCTGGTAGACAGGGTAGCCTTATACCTGGCGTTGGCTTGCTTAAAAGCGCTACTGGCATAAGCGGATGCCTGTGCACCCAATTCGCTGTAGGCATCACCAACCTGGCTCACCATTTCACCCGCAAGGGCATCCTCTTGCCTGACTTCGTCTTCTACTGTAGCCATAGCCCCGGAAATGTAATATGACGAAGCTCCAATGTATGCTCCTCTCACAGCTTCAGCATATAACAGTGCACGCTTCCAGCCCGGTTCACGAGGAGCGGGGTAGTACTCCTGAAATATGAGTGAACCCTCAAAATTGAATTTGGAGACATTCTGATCTGAATGGACAAATATACCATCATCCATAACTTCGATTCTTCTTGGCACTTCACCACCCTCAAATTTTAGTTGAGTGGTGAACAATTCACTAACCGTTTCACTGTTCATGTCCACAAGCTTGAGGGTTCTGGATTTACTGTCAAAGACATATATTTTTCCATCATACCCTGCTGTTAATTGTGGATTTGTTTTAATGCTTTTGCTCCATTTTAAGGACCCGGAAGCCTGATCCAATATATTCATTGATTCAGTAGTGATGTATAAAATACCACTGGATAAGGGTACTATACCAATTATTTCTCCTTCTATTTTGACGGGTTTATCAAAAGCTATTGTACCTATGCCGGGGTCCAGATAATTAAGGTAATTGTTATTAGCTGTTTGCGAAACAAGCATAATGCCATCTCCGGCATCCAGATAATCATAAATACCCCCCTTTATTGTAATTCCTCTACCTTTCTTGCCCCAAATACCTGCACGGGTCTTATAGTCATATAAGTTTATTTTTGTTTTGTTTCCACCATTAGGGAGTACTAATATACCTCCATCTAAAAAAGCCACATGACCCAATCGTCCTTTGACTTCTAGTGCATCATCCCATACCAGGCTACCATCATTAATATTAAATGCATTATAAACATTGGTGTAGCTGACAACAGGTTCTCCACTGGAAGAAGACATACTCGATTGTGATTCTTGCTGAGAACCCAGGTAAAAAACATCACTGCCTGCAGGTTGATAGTAGCGTAATTCAATTTCCATATCTTTCGTAATGTCCTCGGCAACGACTTTCAGGAGATCCCCAAAGGCTCCAAGTTTGTCTGTTTGTGCTGCTTCTGCAGAATTTGCTTTTTTCCAGATTATAGTTCCGGAGCTGGCATTCAACTTGTAATTATTGAAAAGGGTAACAAGAAGAAGCTCATTGTTGTCAAGTTCAGTAACTGCGACTATCCTGCCAAATTTCTCTTTCATGGTCCAGGATATGTTACCTTCTGACATCTTCACAGATACCAATAAAGGCTCACCAGCAACACTTTTACCTGCCACAAGTATGGCATCTGAATAGTACAAAAGAAAGTAATCATCTATAGTATTTAAACCGGCTTTGTAGGAATCGAAAACCTCATCACCGGTGAGTTGGTCAATGAGATGTATGCTATTATTATTAGTCACTGTAAAAAATGGACTATTTGGTAGTTCCTGAAAGGCTTCATGATAGAGTCCGGCATGTTCGTGTTTGCTCCAGAGAATCTCACCTGTTTCAGTGTCTATTCCGATAAGCTGATTATCTGAACTTACAACCAGATTACCAAGCGCTGTAACTTCCTGCCATAAAACTTTCCCAGGCAATTCTCTTGTCCACTTAACCTCAACCTGTGCAAAGCCGGTAAATGTGTTTAGAGTTATTAAGATTATCAGGAACAAATATTTCTTGATCTTAAAAATGTAATCAATTATTGAGGGATTCTGCATTCCATGATTTAAAAAAGTTCTGAAATATCCACATTGCGAACTTCTTGTAGCATTATTAGTATTTATATTGCTTTGAGTGTAATTTAATTTGATTTTCATATAATGTTTTAAAATGAGCTTATTTGCCTGGATTACAATTACATGATAAATATACTCAATATTATTCAATGAAATTCACAGAATGACTCCCAATCACCCGGTGAGTGGAAAAAGAATCAATTGTGAAAAAATTAACAAAAGCTATTTTTTATCATAAAAATCGGTTAATTATTGGTTTATATTGACAGCTTAATTTAAAACCAATAAATCACATGGAGTCTGAAAAAAATGATTATCACTTTAGTTTTTTTAAGCCGACAACAGAAAGCTCCAGGAGAAACAGGAACATGGTAATTCAGTTTGTTTTGATCTGGGCTATTGCCATTTTCGGCTTTCAAATTCTTTTAAAAATTCTTGAAAAACCAACCCCCGAACCGGCCTACATTGTTTATGAAACCTACTGGGGTGATATTCAGGCCGGGAACATAGAACTTACAAATCTGCAGAATGTGGGTCAATCAGCCCTCTCTGTTCTCGGAAAAGTTGCAATTGAGCCTGAATACAGACAGGCCCTGGATAATGCTGTAAGCTGGATGGCCTGGAATATTGCCGACAGCACTCAAAAACAGAGACTAATTGTTGCGGTGAAGGAATTTGAAGATATCGCTTCAGTAACAGAGGTTATTACTGATGATTTATATGTTGGACAAAAAAATCAACTTATACCGATACTCCAGGAAATTTTCAATTTACATCCGAATGATGTAAGAGGGAAAATAGCTGCCCTGGAAGTTAAATCCTCATTAATGAGGTCTTTTAATACTGAAAGCAGGAAAATCTTTGAAGAGGCTATGGAATTATACCTTATTCACAACAGGTCTGTACTAACCGACACAAAATTTCTTGGCTTCCCATTTCATTATTTCTATACAGCGGTATTCCTTTTAATACTGTTTGTTGGAATAACCTGGTTGTACTGTGTCAGAACCGACATGTTTAATAAGAAATATGGTATAGAAGACTAACCCCATCCAGTTTAAACAATAAAAACTTCAGAAATGAAAAAAACATTATTACCAGTTATATTATTATCTATCCCGGGCATTCTTCAGGCCGCAACAGCATCAACCCAACTTGAAGGAGGTTTTAAAGTTGGTCCATCTATTATTTTAATTACAATACTGATACTTTTTGTTCTTGTCGGTATATTTTTCAGGGCGAAGGATACAACTGATTTTTATGCTGCCGGAAGGGGTATATCAAGGGTAGGATCAGGTATGGCTATTGCTTCAAATTGGATGAGTGCAGCATCCTTCCTGGGAATGGCAGCACTTATGTACGGATCAGGTTATCATGGCCTGGCCTATGTGGTGGGCTGGACGGGTGGCTACGTTCTTCTTCTTATTCTCATGGCTGGACAGATAAGAAAATATGGAAAGTATACTGCTGCTGATTTTATAGGAGACAGGTATTATTCAAAAAGCTTAAGGGCAGTAGGTGCAATTATTGCAATTCTAATATCCATTTCATATTGTGTGGGACAATTTGGTGGGATCGGACTCATGTTTAAGTGGGTTATGGGAATAGATTACAAACTGGCGGTTATTATCGGAGGAACAGTTGTACTCACGTATACACTTATCTCTGGCATGCTGGGTGTAACTAAAAATATGCAGATTCAATATGTTATCATAATTATTTCATTCCTTATACCCTTATTTATACTGACTGCAAAATTTGATTATTTCTGGTTATTACCACAAATTGGATACGGATCGGTTGTTTCAGATGTTGTTGCAGGATTACCAATCAACGAAACCAAAGAACTCATTAATTCACTCGGACATGATTATGCCATTGTACCTTCTCCCGAGTTTGCAATGCCGTGGGATCCATCAACCGGCAAAACCTTTTTTCAATGGATTGCAATAGCATTTTCGCTGATGATAGGAACAGCCGGTCTGCCTCACGTAATACAAAGATTTTATGTGGTGCCAAAGGCCAGGGATGCTCGTTGGTCAGTAGTATGGGGATTATTTTTTATTTCTATTCTTTACTGGAGTGCACCGGCCTATGCAGCTTTTGGTAAGATATTGTCAGCACATCCCGAAGTTGGTACATTGGCTAAAGATGCCATTGTAGTTTATACAGCTCAACTCGGAGATATACACCCATTAATTGTGGGACTGCTTGCTGCAGGTGGTGTTTCAGCAGCATTCTCAACGGTTTCAGGTTTACTGGTAGCAGGGTCATCTGCTTTTGCACATGACCTGTATTATAAGGTTATAAACCCAAATGCAAGCGCCAGGAAACAATTATTATATGCAAGACTTGCTACCATACTGATGGCCATCATTGTTGCGGTCCTTGCACTTCAAAGTTTCGCATTGATCGGCCAGCTTGTGGCAGTTGCCTTCTCACTTGCCGGATGCACAATTTTCCCCCTGTTTCTGCTGGGTATCTGGTGGAGCGGTTCTAACAGGCAAGGTGCAATTGCCGGTCTGATAACCGGTGGAACTGTTTCTGCAATTGCAATTACCTACTTTATTGCCGGCAAATCAGGTTTACAATTGCCGGCACATGAATTTATAAGCTATTGGCTCGAAGCCTGGTATTTTGCATGGATAGGAGCTCCTTTAGCAATACTTGTGCATATAATTGTATCAAAGCTTACCGAGGAAACACCTCTGGAGATCAGGAAGTTTCTGATTGAAAAGGTACATGGTTAATGAGGACTTTTTTAAATAGTTCTACAAGGGCACTCGTTTTAATAATGATTGCCCTTGTTGTAATCGGCATTCTCATAGCAAAGTCATACTATGGGAATATCAATAAATCAATTGACCCAAGGGTAGCTATGGCCAGGACCCTTTATGCAAAATATGACACTTACGCACAAGAAGGAAATTATTACAAGGTTTTCGCACTCCTTGATTCCATTGAAGATATATACAGAGATACAAAACATTATGAAAACTCATTTGAGTTGGGAGTAATGTATAATAACCGTGCTGCTGCATTATTAACGATCTCAATGTTTGCCGACAGTATTCCTGTAAGTAAAAATCTATATTCCGGTGTATCGGCCGATTCACTTGTAAGGCTTGCAGAAATAAATGTACTGAACGCAATCTCAGTGTATGATAACTGGCTAACCGAATTTTCAGGGAAATCATTTGAACAGATTTGTGAGATAATTGAACCTGAATTTATGGATGGGCTTGAAAATATTGATCAGGATTTAAGAGCAATGTACCTGGAGGCAAGGGTCAGGGAAATTGAAAAAGCCATACAAGAGAATGACAGAAGGTTATCGGTATGTTATACCAATCTTGGAATTGTTTTCAGACAGAAAGAACAGTATAAAGAGGCAGTGGAGCAGTATAAAAAAGCACTTGAATTATGGGACAGAAATCTTAATGCTGAAAACAACATAAATCTTTTATTGGGGAGGCCCCTGAAGAAAAGAAACTTTATTCAGAAACTATTTCCTCCGGAGAGGGATTAAGAAGAAAAACATGAAACTAGCATCTAAAAAGGTGGGTTTGAATTAAAGACATTGGCAATTTTAAAAAAACTAGAGGAATAGTGGAAGAATGGAATATTGGAAGAAGAGCTTTCAATAGGAGAAACTGTTATATTCAAAGACTCAAACGGAGTACAATATTCCAACATTCCAATATTCCAACATTCCATTAGCTATTACTTTGTATTATTTAATAACAC
>DAOWNN010000187.1 GCA_030642585.1 Bacteroidota bacterium
AGGTGGAAAGGAAATATGTGTAACATACAATTTGCCTACATGGTCAAATCCGGGGTAAAGCAAGTTTCCAATTTTGGGTAAACCAAAGTTGGTAGTATAATCTGCTTTCACGGCTGTACCCATTACCTGTCCGGTATCTCCATTTATCCCAGATGGAATATCAATGCTAAACACAGTCTTTTGACTTGCATTAATCATGTTTACAACATCTTCATATTTACCTTTTATTTCCCGATCAAGGCCTGTTCCGAAAATGGCATCGATAATAGCATCAGAGCTTTTGACTGTTTCTAATGCCAATGAAACGTCTTGCAGATCAATTACTTTAATATGCAATTTATTGACGATATCGAAATTTTGTTTTGCAGCGCCCTGGAATTTAGAGCGATCACCCAAAATAAAAACGGTTACCTTACCACCATTGGAATAAATTTTCCTTGTTACAACTAATCCATCCCCGCCATTATGGCCAACGCCACAAAAAGTTACAAAATTTTTATTTTTAATTCCAAACTCTTTCAAAATGGTGAAATAGGCTGCCTGACCTGCATTTTCCATGAGAATTTCCTGGGTAATACCATATTCATCAATGGCCCGGCGGTCCATATTCCTCATTGCATTAACTCTACTGATTTTCATAATATTTACCTTTACTAACTTAAAACCCTGAATGCGATTTGTAACTTCGATTCAGAAACGGGATAATATGAAAACTAATCCTTTAATTTATTGTTCATTTTCAATACAATATCATTTTCCTTAACATTAAGATCTTTAGCAATAAGGCTACATTTCGTCTTCAAAAGGAAGAATACCGAGCGATCAACATTTGAAAGCCCCTCATAATTTCCCTGACCTTTGCTTATAATCATATCCGTACTATAGAATTTTTTCAGGAAATCTTCATTGCATAAGTTCAGGATAGTTCCGGGTGCTGTAGTGCCAGAGGAAATAATTTCAGAAACTTCTTCAAGCCCTGATGCAATGGCATCTTTATAAGTAACATCATTTATTATGGGTATATCCCGAACGGCATAGGTCACCGGCTTACCCAGTTCTTCAATCAGAATTTTATCAAAAACAGATTCCCCTGCATTATCACCGATATAAAGTATGGATTTAGCTTTATCTAGTTCTTTAGTAAACTCTTCAATATGTAAAATGGCAAAATCTTGTTCCAGGATTTTCGCAACATCTTCATTAAGGTTAAATTTTTTATTTACGCCAAGATCTAATACATTTCCTGCAATGGCAATACGGATAGCGGTGAGAAGCCTGTTTTCAGATGAGCCTACAATTTTCTTTAATTCAGGATAAAGAGCTAATGCTTGTTTTATATGGGATTTCTTAATTTCTTTATAGGGATCGTCTACCCCTGTAATATTTCTTACTTCCCGATAAATAATATTCCCGGTTTCAGGAGGACTACTTTCCATAGGGATATCTTTTATCATACTACCCACATAATCGAGTAGCTTTTTTATTTTTGCTTCATCTTTTGTAGCTATTCTTCCAGCCCGTAGGGCTTGATCCATGAAGCAAGGAATACAGTCAATATAAGTTTTCATCTATTTCTCCGTTTGGTAACATCTGATCAGGATGGTCAATGCCATTCTCTTCTTTTTCGTAACGGATACAATTCAGCCAGTTTTTATTGCAATAATCTTCAATCCATTTTGACTCGATTTGTCCCTGTTTCCAATAGTACTTCATGGGACAGACATCGAACCATTTACACTGACTATCTTTCATCTTTCAACAAGTACTTAATTGAAATGAAACACCATACCCGTTTGTACTTGCTTTATTTCAAATTCATTATAAAAAGCAGCAAGGGCAGGTAACCGGGTACAGTGTGATGGCAGAATATTTTTGATTTTTTTCTCTTTAAAATATTGGATAGTTCTTTTTGTCTGAATATCGTTTTCTTTTAGATGAAACCCACCCATTACCGTTTTTACATTTTTTATACCAGTAGTTTCTTTTGCATATTCAACAATATTGCAAATTCCGGAATGTGAGCACCCCGTTATTACAATTAATTCATCTCTAACTACTATGGCAAGAGCTGAATCATCAGGAACAAAATCAGCATCACTATTTGAATCAACAAAAGATGTTTTTTGCGATTCAAAATCATTTAACCTTGGAATTTCACCAAGAAATATTATATTTTCTGAAATATGATAAGGTGTTGAGGATACAATTAGTTCAAATTTATTATTTAGTACTTCATAACTTAAATCTAAACCAATATTGGATTGGTTCATTTTACTATAGCGTTTCTTAAAAGCATCAGGATGGCATAGTAACTTTTTATTTTCCAGGTATTTAAGTCCATTCCCATGGTCCCAGTGCCCATGACTAAGCACAATCAGGTCTGTTTTATTAATATCAATATTAAGCTTTTTGGCATTCTTTAAAAAAACATCAGTGTGCCCGGTGTCAAATAAAATATTCTTTTCATCGTGCTCAATAAAATAGGATAAGCCAAATTCTGCTATGAAATATGCTGAAGCAGTATTTTCAGTTAAAACGGAGACTTTCATTTTTAAAATTTATTTTCTTTCTTTCAAGATTATTCAGGATTCTATATCTCTTTTACAGCCGATTTTAAAATTCCCGATTTCATGGTAAACAGCATGTACTGCTCTGGTTCTTTTTTCCACTCATCTTTGAGCCAGTGCAGGTACTTTTGCAGAGTATCTATAGCTTCTGCTGGCTGATCGGAAGAAATCAGAACAGGAATAAAATGCCTGCTTACAATATTTAAATTCCTGCCAAATTGTTTTGCAACCAGTACATTTACCTGCTTGTCTTTAAGCATGCTGCTCAAAGCATTACCTTTTTTCTTAAGCCCATGTTCATGAGATTCATCGTCGTTTTTATGGCTGTTTAATTCTTCAGAAATCAGAACAAGAATCCCTTCTTTTTCCTCATAAATCAAATACTTGTCAGCTTCTCCAAAATGCTCATTCAGAAATTTTCTATTCTTGTCAATGGCAAAAGCAAATTTTAAATTCATAGCTATTTTTTTTCCAAGCGGTAATAGTCACTTTAATCTTTCCTGCCTGCCTCCTTGTTTGCAGGCAGGCAGGGTATCTTTAGTCTTTAATCTTTCCAAGGGCATGCTTAAGGTCGTCAATTAAATCCTCCACATCTTCTATACCTGTAGAATAACGGACCAGTCCATCAGTGATACCTGCAGCCAGCTTATCTTCATGAGAAACCGCAGCATGGGTCATAGAAGCCGGATGTTGAACAAGTGATTCCACTCCTCCCAGAGAAACAGCCAGAGTGGCCAGTTTTAAGTTATCCATAAGGATTTTACCTGCTTCAAAGCCTCCTTTTAATCCAAAGCTCAACATACTTCCAAAGCCAGTCATTTGTTGTTTTGCTAGTTCATATTGATCAAAAGATTTTAATCCTGGATATTTGATCCACTCAACTTTTGGATGATTCTCGAGGAATTCTGCAATTATCATGGCATTTTTCTGGGCTTTATCTATACGAATAGCAAGAGTTTTTACGCCCCTTATAACCAGATATGCCTGATGTGGATCCATATTTCCGCCCATAGAAATCATGGTCTTCCTCAATTGACTGTATAACTCCTTGTCTTTTGCAATAATTGCTCCGCCAACAATATCAGCATGTCCGTTAATAAACTTCGTAAGGGAATGAAGTACAATATCGGCACCTAAATGTAAGGGCTTCTGAAGATAGGGACTACAAAAAGTATTGTCAACACAAACCACAATTCCATGTTTATGAGCTATTTCTGTGGCTTTCCTGATGTCTGTAAGTTGAATGGTAGGATTGGCAGGTGTTTCAAGGTAGAGTAATTTGGTGTTTGGCTGAATTGCATCCTCAATTTCATTCAAGTTGGCGGTATTTACAAAACTGGCCTCTACTCCGAATTTACGAAAATGAGTTTTAACAACATTTCTGCTTGGCCCATATACTGCACCGGTACTGATCATATGAGTTCCCTGACTAAGTAGTGTCAAGTACACAGTAGTAACAGCAGCCATACCTGATGCCAGGGCAATTCCGCCAACTCCGTCTTCCAGGTCGGCCAGTTTATCTTCCAGGGCACCAATGGTAGGGTTTCCTATTCGTGTATAAATATAGCCCTCTTCCTTCCCGGCAAAAAGGTCCGCTCCATGTTGTGCATTACGAAATGAGAAGGTGGATGTTTGATAAATAGGTGTAACTGCACTTCCGAATTTTTCATGAATATCACCCGAATGAACGAGCTTTGATGCAAAACCGAGATTTTTTTTGTTCATACTATTGTATTTTATGTTTTTAAATTATTGAATTTCAATATTAATATCCTACAGAATATGCGAGAATTCCTATAACAAATGCAAAGGCAATATTAACAAATTTAACTGCAAGAAAACTTCTTTTTGATTCGGCCAGTAAAGGTAAAGACCCATGTCCGTCCTGGGCAATTGAACTGGCCAACAATATGCTGAAAGGAAGCATTCCTGTAGCGAAAAGAGTTACAAATACCAGGTGGGGTCCAGATTCCGGGATTATTCCAATAAGAACTGCAAGAGCCAACATGATTAGCATATTATCGGAAAACCAGGTTTGAATATCAAAATTGTTTAGCAAGAAATGAAGAACCAACAGGGTGCCAAAGGTCCAAAGGAAAATTCTTGGAATATGGATTTTTACAATATGATCCCATAGATGTTCTTTTAAAAAATGCTCGGGAACACTGTTTGCAATAAACAGAGACAGGGCAATTGCCAGCAATAAAGTAAGTCTTAACCATACTTCCATTTTTCCTGCTAAAAAACCTGTACTTACCCCAATGAATAAAATAAGAATAAGCAAAATTAAAACTATCCTTCGCAGGGAAGGTTTGAGCAGGTTCTTCAAGATCAGTCCTTTTTGGTAGCATTGGCAGGATTCTTCAGCATGCAAGGGGAATTTGTTTTCGGCAAAGCGATCTCCTATTTTTTTCAAGCGAGGAATTTTGTCTGATAAATAACCTGCCAAAATGCCAGTTATTAACAATAATGCAGTTAAAAGCAAAGCCTTACCGGGAAACATTGCCAACATCACAAAAGCTTCATCCCCACTTGTTGCAATCATGGCAGTAACAATTGCTCCGAATGAAATCAAGCGGTGTGAAAAAAGGGCAACTGCTGTAAATGCACCCAGGCATCCGGGAATTATCCCCAGGAGTGCAGCCAGGAGATATTGTTTCCAGGGATTACCTGAAATATATTTCTGCCACACTCCTTTTGTCTGTACATTAATGTATTCAATAACAAGCATCATTACAAAAACAAAACCTGTAATGACCAGAGCATGCTTAAATACA
>DAOWNN010000152.1 GCA_030642585.1 Bacteroidota bacterium
AGGTCCAGTTCAATTTCGCAGTTAATCTCAACTTCATCTGAGTATTCCAATAAAAGTTTGAGTTCCTGAATACCTTCCTGCCCCATTGCAGATACAGAGAGCAAGTCTGAAAGCATTTGTAGTTTCTCGCTGGAATTTCCCTGAAAGGATAATACCGGCTTAAGCTTTTCTATGGCAGTTTCAGAGATTCCTTTTTCCCTGAGTTCTTTACACACTCCATCAAGCCCAATTCTTTCAATCTTATCTATTGCCATGGTTATGGCAATCATTTTATCGCCATGACCAAGCACTTCACTCAAAGCTGCAAGCACCTTCCGGTTATTAATTTTTACCTGTATTTTCATCCCGAGCTTTGTAAAAATCTCATCAATAATCTGAATGAGCTCAAGCTCAGAAAGGAGCGATTTGCTTCCTATAACATCAACATCGCATTGATAAAATTCACGATATCTACCTTTTTGAGGTCTGTCTGCTCTCCAAACCGGTTGAATCTGGAATCTCTTGAAGGGAAAGCCAATTTCATTCTGATGCTGCACAACAAATCTTGCAAAAGGAACTGTTAAATCATACTTTAAACCCTTCTCTGATATTAATCCTGATATTTTTGAAGAACCTTCCTCAAGCAGGTCTTTCCCTCCAACTTTACTCAGGAAATCTCCGGAATTCAGTATCCTGAAAAGCAATTTATCCCCTTCCTCTCCATATTTCCCTAAAAGAGTGGATAAATTCTCCATGGCAGGAGTCTCAAGTGGCAGGTAGCCATATTTCTTAAATACCTCTCTGACAAGAGAGAAAATGAAATTTCTCCTGACCATTTCAGCCGGGCCAAAATCTCTGGTTCCCTTAGGGATGGATGGTTTTTGTGAAGCCATTTAGATTTATAAAATTTTACATTGCAGGAATCACAAAGATAGAAAGATTCAGGTTTATATTAGCGAATAAGCTTTATTGCAAGGGGATAACGATACTTTTCTCCTCTCCCGGCATGAACGGCAGCAATAATCACAAGAATTAGATTAATAAGTGCCAAAGCAATAAGCATAGGTATTCCTATGACAATAAAAACTAGTGGGATGCATAAAGCCTGATAAATAAATATTGATATCTGGAAATTCAAGGCCTCTTTCCCCTGATCATCAACCAGTGGATATTCATCCTTTTTTATTGCCCAAATAATTAAAGGACCAACAATAGAACCAAAAGGAAGAAAAACAGCCAAAGCTGCCAGGTGACAGGCCAGGGCCCAATTTTTTTCATCACTGCTGTATTCTCCAATTTTTTCCATATTAATATTGTTAGAAATTCAAATAGCCACACCAGGAAGCCACAGGAATTAAAGTTATAATTATCTGTTTATTCTCTTAAAATCAGAATATAAAAAGCCGACCGGTTTTTTTTCAGAAATCTTATGCTTATTGAAGTAAACCATATTTGCATCACTGAGTCCGAATATCATCTTAAAACAACGGCCTGAGCGTTGTTTTTCTTCAGGCCCCACAAAATGTAAGAAATAAATATCATCTGCTCCCTGTAAAACAATTTCAGACAAAGCATCGGCAGAAACTATTTCTACATCATATTTATAATATTCTTTTATGGCTTTCAATGACCTTAATTTGGGCTGAAGGTTCCCTTCATAAATCAGTAACTTTTTTACTTTTATCTGTGAGGCAAAATCGTTATAATAGCTCAGGTATTTCATAGAAGAGATGCTTCCTTTCTCTTTTAATTCCATAGCCCGGTTTTGAAAAAAACGTACAATAACACCAAGTTTGAAACCATAATTTTCCTCATCCCCTTCAAAGTAAGATAAAGGCAGTGAGGCCATTTCAGGTAATTCTGATAAGGATGTATGTTTTGCTCCAAGCAGTAAATTCAGAAAGTTATAATGAATATTTTTCTTATCTTTTTCATAATGCGACTGTGTAAGGAGAAGAAAAGAATAGGTGCTGTCTGACATTTTCTCTTTAAACTCATCATTGTTAATAAAATCATAGGGGGTCAAATTCCAGTACTTCTCAAAAGCATCTTTTATTTCATCATTATAGGCAGAGAACATACCAGACTCAAGAACTACAAGAGTTTTAGAATTAAAAAATGCATCAATCTCCGACCGGGTTGGTAATACTGATTGGGAAAAAAGAGGCGGGACTAAAATGATAAAACAAATGTATGCTGCTATTCTTTTCATACTTGAAAAATTATTTGTTGAAATAAATTGGATTTCTCTCATTAAATCTCCTTATGTACAGAAACTTTAACTGTTTCTTTTTCTTTGAACTAAGGACAATATACTCATCATATAATTCCGGGTCCCGCATTAATGCAATTTGAATATTTTGAACATTATAATCCATAACCTTTCCTGTCTCAAAGTCTAAAATGAACTGCTTCATTTCAGTTCGCTTATAAGTTGTTGCCTGCATTGGATTATAGTAAGAGTTATAATAATTGTAATAATTATAATTGTTATAATAGGGGTTATGGTATGGATCCATATATCTGGTATCCATGGTTGTCACAGCCCCCACGAAATGACATATTCCTCCAACAATGGTAACCCTGATAAAATTTTCATCCAGTCTGATATATAATACTCCATTTCTGGAATAACCCCATATGTTCTCAAGACTTATTTCTTCCCGGGCAGAATTTTCGTCAAAGTAATATATTTTCTCATTGTTTAATACTTTATCGAAAAATACAGGATCATGGTAATCAGCATTGGTCAGGATCTTATATTTTCTAATGGGATCATTTTCCAGCACCTGCTCGAAATTAAGAAAAATGCCTTCATTAAACCTAAACTCATGGGTATACTTAACTTTGTCCTGTTGCTCAGACTGTGAAAACAAAACTGTTCCGAGATTAAATATGAATACAAACAGGAATAAAGTTTTCATCTGTTTATAATTAACTTTTTATAGGCAGATTCATGCCTGAATAATGCTTCTAAGTAAACAAATTTAGTAATAATTGAGTTCAAATAACAAATAATCACTCCTGTACATTACTGAGATTTATGACTACAAAAAATATGCCTCTTTAAATAGTTTAAATTTGTTACGCCTATTCCTTTGAACTTTACTATTTTTATGGCATTGATAAGTAAAAGAATTGTTCATGGCTGGATATGATAAACTCATCAAAGTTTTATCCTTTGGGTTTTTAAAGCCCGGGAGTAGCCCTGCAAGATTTTCAGTCGTACAAATTATCCTGGTGCTTTCCCTGCTTGGGTCAATAATTCCAGGAAGTTTAAGTCTATATCAAAAAGATTTTACAATTGCACTTTTCAACCTGGGCATATTACTTATTCTTTCAGGCACTATTCTATTATATGCTAAGGCGGTGAAAACCCAGTTGTATTTCTTCCTTGTCTTGCTTTTTGGCATGAGTTTGTTTATCGTCCACTTTCTTTCCTGGGGTGCTATAGCCTGGCATTTATTTCCGGTTTTCAGCCTTGCACCGGTCTTGTTTATTTATATATTGGGCGTAAAACGCGGCAGCTTGCTCAGTGTCCTCACATTCCTTACACTTCTTATCATTTGCAATCCCCTTGTCCCAATTGCAGGAATTCCCGGAATACTGACAGCACATTTTTTTGAATTCATAATTTTATACATTTCTGTTTTTATACTCTGCATTACTTTTGAGAACAGGAAAAACCGGATGGCATATCAACTAATTAAAGAAAAGCAGAAAGCAGAGAGTTCAATACAATTAAGGAAAGAATTCACTTCAAATCTTTCTCATCAAATAAGGACTCCTTTAAATGATCTGCTTGTTTTGAGTAATATTCTTTCAAGGCTAAAACTTGATCCTGAACAAAAAGACATTACAGATACACTTAAAGCTTCTACAAATAACCTTGTAGATGTTGTTCAAACCATTTCAGAAGTTTCAAGTTCAAAACCTGGTCACTCACTGCCTGAAAAAATCCATTACAACTTAATTACCACTGTAAAAAGCACACTCGATTTTTACAAGGATAAAAAAATTGAAGGAATAAGTTTGCATCTAAATAAGATGGAAATACAAGAAGAAAGTGTAATTGGCGACCCCATCATCCTGAAGCAGATATTATTAACCCTAATAGAAAATTTCATCAGGAATAAGAGTGAAAAGGCAGATATGAAAATTGAGTTGGATATCACTTCTTTAGAAATAGATAATAAAAGAATTGAATACTTCTTTAAGCTCCAGGCAAACCAGCACATCTTTTCTTCCCGTACCCAAATACAGAAAATCATTAGTGGAGAAATTGGCCGTGGTGAAACGAAATCTGTCAAGGAAGAGTTCCAGGTTCTTAATTATTCTCTTGGTCAAAAATTAGTTGCTTCACTGGAGGGGGAATTGAAAGCGGATATGAATACAGAATCCTCCTGGTTTATATTCTCCCTTCCTTTCGGCAAACCTAAAGGAGCTCATTATACAGTTGCATCAGCACCTGAGCTTCCCGGAGGTGAAAAGAAAAAAAGTGAAATCAAATTTAAAGACGTCAACTTGTTACTTGTTGAAGACAATGAGTTAAATCAAAAAATCTTGTTACTAGGACTTAAAGAATATCTTAGAAATGTCGATCTTGCTGTAAATGGGAAGGAAGCTCTTGATAAGTTTGGAACTTCCAGATACGACATCATCTTAATGGATATTCAGATGGAAGTTATGGATGGCTTGACTGCCACCCGGAAAATCAGAGATATTGAGAAAAGTACAAATACCCATGTTCCAATTATTGCCGTAACAGCCAACGCCTTACTCGGGGATAAAGAGAATTGCATCTCTGCCGGAATGGATGATTATATTAGTAAACCCTTTAGGATTGAAGATCTGATTGCAAAAATGAAAGCCCTGGTCCTGAATTAGTTCACCTGAGAGGCTGTATTCCAATTATCTGAATATCATCTACCTGTCCTGTTTCTCCCATCCATAATTTTAAAGTTTCCTGAAGAAATTTCATTTGTTGTTTCATTGGGCTTTCATGAATAGTAAGAAGCAAATGTTTAAATCTCCTGTACATAAACTTTTTTCCTTTTGGACCTCCGAACTGGTCTGGATAGCCATCTGTAAAAAGATACATCCTGTCCTTATCTTCAAGTCCAATAAAATGATTTACAAACTCATTGTCCGGGCCCGAGCCCCTGACTCCTACTGTCATTCTATTCCCTTTTACTTCGGTAAGGCGGTTATCCCTGACTAAATAAAGAGTACTGAAAGCACCGGCAAATTCTGCTTTTTTGTTCTTTTTATCTACCATAAGCAGCCCAATATCCATTCCCTCTTTCAGCAGGGGATCTCGCACATGCCGGCTAAATGCAGTCTCTATGCCACTACTTAAAACTGCCAATATTTCAGAAGGATGACTGATACCCTTATCATGAATTACCTTGCCCAGCATCTCAAAACCAATCATTGACATTAATGCTCCCGGCACACCATGTCCGGTACAATCAGCAGATACAACAAAAACCTTTCCCTGGGCTTCTGATATCCAGTAAAAATCACCACTAACAATATCTTTTGGTTGTAAAAGAACAAAAGATTCAGGCATAAGATTCTTAAAATACTCATCTGAAGGAAGTATGGCCTCCTGTATCTTTTTGGCATACCGGATACTGTCGGTAATATTCTTATTTTTAATAGATAATTCTTCTCTTTGCCTGGCCACTTCAATGGCACTTAGTTCCTTTTCCCTAAGTACCTGGTTTGCTCTTCTTAAGCTTTGTGTTCTGGATCGTATATAAAATGTAAGGCCTCCCGAGAATAGCATAAAATACATTGCAAGTGCCAGAAAACTATTCCATACCGGGGTCACTACCTTGATATTTTGTGAAATCTCAAAG
>DAOWNN010000278.1 GCA_030642585.1 Bacteroidota bacterium
AACAAAGAAAGTCCGAGTGGAATACCTACTAATATTGCTGTTCTGAACATGGCATATTATCCTGAAGAAAAAGGACCTTATAATTATGATCTTGAGCCCAATATATATTCTGCAGGGATTGACAATGATGGAAAATTAAGAGATGCTGAAAATCGATGGGGAGGAATAATGAGGGAGGTTCAAACCAATGATTTTGAAGCAGCTAATATCCAGTTTATTAAATTTTGGCTGATGGATCCATTTGTGGAAGATCCCACTCACCAGGGAGGAGAATTGTATTTTAATCTCGGAAATATATCTGAAGATATCTTAAACGATTCACGCAAAAGTTTTGAAAACGGACTTCCTACTTCCCCGGAGATTCGTGATGTAGATACAACAGTATGGGGCAGAGTTCCTGTGAAGCAATCCCTGGTCAATGCTTTTGACAATGATATTGAATCAAGAATATACCAGGATGTCGGACTGGACGGGCTTAGTGATACAGATGAAGGTAGTTTCTTCCAGGATTATCTTGATTCACTTCAAAATATTGTTGATCCGGGCCGGTGGGATCAAATGATCCAGGATCCTTCAAGTGACAACTTTCATTATTATCGCGGGTCTGATTATGACCGGGACAGGGTTGGAATTCTGGATCGTTATAAGGCATATAACGGACTGGAAGGGAACTCTCCAACATCGGAACAGTCTGATGAGTCTTATCCAACTTCCGGTTCAACCCTGCCGGATGTGGAAGATATCAACCGGGATAATACATTATCAGAAACAGAGAGTTATTTTCAATACAGAGTGCCCCTCAGACCTCATAATATGAATGTGGGGAGCAATTATATTACTGATATAGTAAGCTCTACTGTTACCTTGGCCAATGGGCAACAATCTACTGTTAACTGGTACCAGTTTAAGATTCCACTATCCGATTATGAGAAAATTGGAGCTATACATGATTTCAGATCCATTCGTTTTATGAGAGTTTTTATGAGAGATTTTCGTAAACCTGTAGTGTTACGCTTTGCAGAACTTGAACTTGTTCGCGGGGAGTGGAGAAAGTATGATTTTTCTTTAATGAGTGGAGGGGAACGACTAACTACACCACAGCCGGGAGGAGGCATTTTTGAGATTGCAGCAGTGAATATTGAAGAAAATGCCAGCAAAGAGCCTGTGAATTATGTTCTTCCTCCTGGATTTGATCGTGAAATAGATCCGAATAATCCTCAACTTCAACAGCTTAATGAACAATCCATGGTGCTTTATGTTAGAGATCTTGAAGATGGAGATGCCAGAGCTGCCTTTAAAAATTTATCCCTGGATTTTAGAAAATATGAAAAACTAAGGCTTGAGGTACATGGAGAAGCCTTGACCGGCAACAACCTGCTTGATGATGAATTATCTGTTTTTATTCGTTTAGGTACCGATTACCGGGATAATTATTATGAATATGAAATACCTCTTAAAGTTACACCTCCGGGGAGATATAACGATGACTCTGAATCAGACAGGGAAATAGTTTGGCCCGAAGAGAATCAGATTGTAATTACCCTGGATCAGTTCCTTGACCTGAAACAAGCCAGAAATGAGGCAGTGAGAAGAGCCGGATCAGGAATAAGTCCAAATGATAAATTTTCGATAATTAAAAATGACCGAAAACTTAGCATTTCAGGAAATCCTACACTCAGTAATGTTAGGACAATTATGCTGGGAGTGCGAAATCCACTTCAGGATCCGAATGACCTAAGCGATGACGGAGCACCCAAATCAGGAGAAATATGGGTAAATGAATTAAGACTTTCAGACTTTGACCGCAAGAGTGGCTGGGCAGCAAACGCACGCTTGCAGGCACAATTAGCCGATTTTGGCTCAATTGATGTGGCAGGACTAACTATTAAACCCGGATTTGGAAGCATTGAGAAAAAAGTAAGTGAGCGAAGTATTGAAGAAGTAAAGGAATATGATTTATCATCAAACCTGGAACTTGGAAAGTTTTTCCCCGAGAAAGCAAATGTGCATATCCCAATGTATATTGGTTATTCAGAGAGCATTATAAGCCCTGAGTACAATCCGCTGGAGCCTGATATACCCTTAGAATCTGCTCTTGAAAATGCAAAAACAAAAACTGAAAAAGATTCCATAAAACATTTTTCACAGGATTATACCAAAAGGAGAAGTTTGAATTTTACAAATGTAAATTTTGGTATTAGAGGAAGTAAACCCAGGATTTATGATCTTGCAAATTTTTCGTTTAACTATTCTTTTAACGAAATTGAATCGAGAAATGTAAATACTGAAATAGATATTGAGAAAAATTATCGGGGGGGATTTTCCTATATTTTTAACACAAGACCTAAAAATGTAGCTCCCTTTCAAAAATCAAATGCCTTACGATCACAATCTCTCAGACTCATTAAAGATATTAACTTCTATCCTTATCCAAATTACCTTTCTTTCCGCACTGATTTGAACAGGCAGTATAACGAGGTGAAAACCAGGAATATCAGCAACCCGCATCTGAAGATTGATCCTACTTTTCGCAAAGATTTTTTCTGGAACCGTTACTATGATATCAAATGGGATCTTACTCGTGCATTAAAATTTGATTTTACGGCCGGGAACATCGCCAGAATTGATGAACCCGTTGGCGGGGTTGATAAAGAAAGATACTCCGGTGAATATGATGCGTGGAGAGACTCTGTAATGATAAATCTTAGAAATTTTGGCCGAACAACTCATTATTACCATAAATTTAATGCCTCATACACAATTCCAATTAACAAACTCCCATTTTTAAATTGGGTTACTTTAACTGCACGCTATAGTGGAGGATATGACTGGTATGTGGGACCGCAATTTCCAGACTCGATGAACATAAATCTGGGAAATACAATTCAGAATTCAAATACAGCCCAGTTAAACGGACAGATGAATTTTGTAAACCTGTACAATAAGCTTGGATACTTAAGAAAAATTAATCAAAAAAGTCAAAGCGGAAGACTGGGACAACAGGATGAAAAAAGATATAAGGATGTAAGTTATAAAAGAGAAAAGCTAAGCTTGAAAAAAGATGAGCCAAAGGCAATTTATCATAAATTAATGACTGAAGATGTTAGCGTCAGGGTTCTTGATGAAAATAATGAAGAGATAAAGGGAAGATTTAAAATAGATAACGAAAGGAGAATAAGCTACACGGCAGAAGAGGATCATAGAAATTTAACCCTGATTGTAGAAGGGAGGAAAGAACGAAAATATAATCCCCTGATAATGGTTGAAGAAGTCTCTTCCAGAGTATTGATGGGCATACGTAATATTTCACTTTCCTATTCACAAAATCAGGGCACTATCCTGCCAGGTTATAATCCAAAAACCGAATTCCTGGGGTTAAATGATGTAAATGGAGAAATAGCTCCTGGCTGGCCCTTTATTTTTGGATACCAGGATAAGAACTTCCCCGAAAAGGCAATTCGGAATAACTGGATTACCACAGATACAATTCTGAATAATGCTTATATGATGACTCATAATGAGAATTTTAATCTTCGAAGCACTATTGAACCCCTCAGGGGCATACGTATAGATTTGACTGCAAACAGAAGATTTGCAAGCAATTATAGTGCCTATTACCTT
>DAOWNN010000243.1 GCA_030642585.1 Bacteroidota bacterium
GAAGGTTGAAGAGGTATTGCTTGTTCTTGAACAAAATTTCAACATTAATCCTCTTCTGTTCCTGGTTCCCGCTTTTCTGATATTTATTATTGTAAAAAAAGTTTCACCTGTTCCGGCCTTATTATCAGCATCTGTACTGGGAGGGATATTTGCAGTTATTTTTCAGCCAGATATCATTCAGTCTGTATCCGGCATCTCTGATAACTACCTGAAAGCCTCCTATATTGCAGTTATAAAGTCAATGTATGGACCGGTAAGCGTGGTAACCAATATGGATTCTGTAAATGATTTATTGGCTACCAGGGGAATGGCCGGTATGCTAAATACCATCTGGCTCATCATTGCAGCCATGGTATTTGGAGGAGTCATGGAATCTTCAGGAATGTTGTTTAAAATCACCAATTCTGTGATTAAATATGTAAAATCAACCGCCGGACTTGTATCTTCTACAGTTGCCACCTGTTTGTTCTTCAACGTCACTGCTTCTGATCAGTATATTGCCATCGTTGTTCCGGGAAGAATGTATGCCAAAGCCTATAAGGAACAGAATCTTAAGCCCGAGGTATTAAGCCGGGCCTTAGAAGATTCCGGAACTGTTACTTCTGTATTGGTTCCGTGGAATACCTGTGGTGCCACTCAGGCTGGAGTGTTAGGTGTATCCACTTTTGCCTATGCTCCCTTTGCTTTCTTTAATATCATCAGTCCTTTTATGAGTATTTTCATGGCCGCCTTTAATATTAAGATAAGGAGGATAGATAAAGATAAAAGATAAAAGATAAAAGATAAAAGATTAAAGATAAAAGTAAAAAGATTAAAGTAACCATACCTCCAAGCTTTGCTCTGCCGAAGCGAATACGCAAAGGCGCAGCAAACAGGAAAGATTAAAGGACTATCGAGTTTGGGTTTTTGTCATAATAGAGCCTAAAATATTCATTAGTTCTTTTGATTCTTGTAATAAGAAACTGAATTCATCATCTATGTGCTCATCAGGTAGAATTGCTTTTAAGATTCGTAAAAAGTAGTTTGACTCACGCATTTCACGTAGAGCAATTCTTACTTTATTTGCAAAATCTGCCCTGGAGGAACCAGCTTGAGCTTCTTCATAATTTGCTCCTGAACTGGAGCTGCTTTTTACTAATTGATACCGAATAACTTTATATTCCGGAGCATTTGGCAGTTTTCTTAAATATTTAATAACCCTAACTGCAAATTGAAATAACCGCTCACTCAAATCATTCTTTTCCATTTGCCACTTTTATCTTTTTACTTTTATCTTTTATCTTATACAACTCTTAAGTAAGCATGCCTTAATAAAGTTGTGGAAACTTCTTTGCATCAGCTTCATGCATCATCTGATACACAATCTCAAAAACATCTTCAGCATTTGGATTGGAGAAATAATCTCCGTCTGTTGCATAGGCCGGCCTGTGCTCCTTTGCTGAAAGAGTTCTTGGTTCTGCATCAAGATGATAAAATGCCTTCTGGTCCTCCACTACCTTTTGCATCATATAGGCTGTAGCTCCTCCTGGAACATCTTCATCAAAGAATAGCACCTTATTGGTTTTCTTCACCGATTCCAGAATACTTTGATTCAAATCAAAGGGCAATAAGGTCTGCACATCTATCAACTCCACAGATACACCAAAATCCTTTAACTGAGCTACTGCATCCTGGGCTATTCTTACACAAGACCCATAGGTGACCAGAGTAAGGTCAGTTCCTTCCTCGAGAATCTCAGCTTGCCCTAACGGAATTTTGTATGTCCCAATATTTTCTGGCATTTTTTCCTTCAGCCTGTATCCATTCAGTGGCTCAATTACCAGGGCTGTATCATTTGCCGCGAGCAATGTATTGTAAAAACCAGCCGCCTGAGTCATGTTTCTTGGAACACAAACATAAATACCCCGGATAGAATTGATTACCATACTCAGGGGTGAACCCGAATGCCAGATCCCTTCCAGCCGGTGTCCACGGGTACGAATAATAAGGGGAGCATTCATATTGCTGCGGGTACGTTACATGGTTGTGGCCAGGTCGTCACTCCTAGTCTGCAATGCATAAAGCAGGTAATCAAAATACTGTATCTCGGCAATCGGTCTCAATCCACGAAGTGCAAGGCCAATTCCCTGACCCAGAATGGTGGTCTCCCTGATTCCCGTATCTGTAATCCTTAACTCACCATATTTCTCCTGTAAGCCCTCCAGACTTTGATTCACCCCACCTATATAACCGGCATCCTCACCAAAAGTGACCACCAGTGGGTTATTTGCAAAAATATAATCAAAGTTTTCACGTAAGATCTGGCGTCCGGCAACTTCCTCACTATCTTCCTGGTAAACCGGAGGTTCAGGTTTAACATTCAGAGCAGAAAACTGCGTGTCATTATAAAGGAAAGTGTTATATCTTTCAGTATTAGCCTCATGATTCCTACGTAACCATACTCCCAAATCTTTTTGTAAATTTCCCCGAATGGTACAATCACTGCAAACACTTCTTAAAATCTTCTTAGCTGAACTTACCACATCTTTCCTGTTGGGATTAATAATCTTTTTAAGATCATTCGTGATTATCCCAACTTTATCAATATGTTCCCGCTTACAAACACAGGAGCGATTATCAATAATTTTCACAAGAGCATCCCTTTCTACCTTTATTGGATCCATGAAGGCGTTCCATCCGTTCTTCCTTGCTTCTTTTGCTTCATTTAATGATGCTGATTCAATCTCATCAAGTTCTTTTTCTTCAGCTATTTCCGATTCCAGTATCCAGTTCCTCATCCTTGCAATACCATCAGTATCTACTTCCCATTGTAGTCTTTCAGGAGTTTTATAACGCTCATGAGAACCCGAAGTGGAATGCCCCAAAGGCTGGGTAACTTCTTCAATATGGAATATTACGGGAACATGCTCTTCACGACACCTCCGTATCCCTTCTTCATATACCTTACACAATCCGGGATAATCCCAGCCCTTTGCCTTATATATCAAGAAACCGGGTTTTCCTTCCTCTGCCACGAATCCACTCAAGAGCTCTGAAATATTTTCTTTGGTGGTCTGATATCTCTTTGGTACAGAAATACCATAGCCATCATCCCATATAGAAAGTGCCATAGGTACCTGAAGTACACCGGCAGCATTTACAGTCTCCCAAAAATGACCTTCCGATGTACTGGCATCTCCTATCGAACCAAATGCCACCTCATTACCACTTAAGGAGAAGTTTGTAAATTGATGCAAGTTCTTGTTCTGACGAAACAACTTTGAAGCATATGCCAGTCCAAGTAGGCGAGGCATCTGTCCTGCTGTAGGTGAAATATCAGCAGAGGAATTCTTTTGCTTTGACAATTCTTTCCAGCTACCATCCGGATTAATATTGGCAGTAGAAAAATGATTATTGAATGATCTGCCTCCATTTCCGGGGTTCAGTTTACCATCTGTATTCCCATAAAGCTGGTGAAAAAACTCCTCAGCAGAAAATAATCCCGCAGCCATCATCCAGGTTTGGTCACGGTAGTATCCTGAACGCCAGTCTCCATCCTTAAATTGCTTGGCAAGAGCAATCTGTGGCAGTTCCTTACCATCCCCGAAAATTCCAAATTTGGCTTTTCCTGTCAAGACCTCCCTCCTTCCGGTAATACTGATGTTTCTACTTAGATTTACTAAATAGTAATCTGCAAGAACCTCCTTCTTAAATTCCTCAAGAGATAAATCTTTTCTCAATTCATCGTTGTTTACGCTCATTTCTTTGGGTTTTATTTCTGAACCGCAAATTTAATAAGATTTATTCTAAATAAGAAGAACTTGAGCTTCTATTTAAAGCCTCAGAATTTTATTGTCAAAAAAGCTTAATTTTATTCAGTATGTTATAGAAAAAAGCTGGTAAGGCTTTCAAAAGATGTAAAAAGAACATTAACTTTGAAAAACTAAAATCATACTATGTTTTTAACAGTATTGATATTATCTGTTTTACTGATCGGCCTTAGCATAATAGGCATGGCAATTAAGTTGCTTGTGATCAAGAACGGAAAGTTTCCTGTAACAACTGTTGGTGGGAATATCCATTTAAAGAAAAAAGGAATTTCCTGTCCCAAACATGAAGAACTCAGAGAATACCGTAATTATAAAAAAGGAAGTCCTTGTGCAGGATGTGGGTTTGAGGTTTAAATCACAACCACCTCCCCCTGACCAGGAAGGCCAGGGTACTCCTCCTTGAAAAAAGGAGGAGAATTTAAGATTCTATTAAACCTTAAAATATGACGCAAAATTCCCCTCCTAATTTAGGAGGGGTGGCTACTGACCGCTAGGTCAGGA
>DAOWNN010000107.1 GCA_030642585.1 Bacteroidota bacterium
CTCCCCTGTTAAGGATCTTATTTGTTCCCAGAAGGAGTGGTCTGAAGATTGCTTTTCCAATTTCTGGCTTACAAGCATTATTTTCAATGAAGGTTTAGCGACTAGAGAAAAAGTTAGGCTGGCACTGGAAAAAGTAAATATTGAAGCCAGGCCATTATGGAAACCTTTGCATTTACAAGCTGTTTTTTCAAATTGTTTATCCTACCTGAATGGGTCATCTGAAGAAATGTTTACCAAGGGTCTTTGTCTTCCTTCAGGAAGTAACTTAAAGGATTTTGAAATTTTTGAAATATCAAAAATCATACTGGATCAGATTTAATCCGAACTTAATCATACAGATTGATTTAATATACACATCTTTAGGTCATGCGTATATACTTTCTTATGTGCAATAAATTTGTTTTTGATTACTTTCTTATCTCTGCTACAATTCTCTTCCTGTATGTAATAAACAATGCCAGTAAATAGGCAAGTCCTATAAACACCGGAACAAGTTTCCGCACATAAAACATTATATTGTTTGTTGGTTTTTGTGTTATTACAAAGTTTTCAAGAAGGGAAATTATTTCACTATGGATTGTTAACTCTTTTTGGCTTCTCTGCTTATCCTTTACTAGGGTTAAAAGGTCTTCATGAAACAACTGTATTTCCGGGTCATTTGTAAATACCAGCTGGCCTTCCCTTAATCTTGCTGCATCTTCCAGCATATAGTACTCCTTCTTCTGCAAACTGTCGAGCTTCTCAACCTCTTTGCCTGTCTGCATAATAATTTCCTTGAGATTATCCAACCGCAGCTTGTTCATACGATTGAAATAATTATTTGAACTAACATAGTAAATAATGCCAGAAGTTATTTTATTGAAAACTGCCGGATCGGTAACTATTGCCTTTATTCCGAATTTCCACCCTACTTTATTGACATTTGTATCTGCCAGGAACCTGTTATCCATATCTGATCCATCAACTATACCATCTTTATTCTTGTCAATAAACCAGTATGCCTGTATAGCATTGATCTTTTCTGCATCCTCTCTGGAAATGCCAAGTAAATTTGCGAGTATAGGATAATTGGCCCTAGATGTTAGATTTTCCAGACGATTAATATAGGAGATCATCTCCTGGTTTGGAACTGCATTAGATTTTAGTACCAGGCTAGAATAATAAATACTCTCCTGAGTTTTAGTCAACAGGAAGGAACCAATAACACCAAGAATTACCGCCAACAGGAGATAGACCCACTTCTTCAGGGAGAAAAGTAATATTTTTAGAATCAGGTTAAAAAATCCTGAAAATATTCTTACAATAAAATCCCCAAAACTACGAAATAGCTGTAAGAGATCTATTTCATCATTATGTGAAACGGGGGTATTCTTTTCTGACATGTTATGTAATTCTATTTTGCATAAATATAAAAATAATCTTAAGTAAAATTTACTTATTTATCAAAAATTGAATAGACCGAATTTTCACTTTTAAACTCAAGTACAATCTCTTTCATAAGTTTGATAACGTAATTAATATCGAAATTATGAAGGTCGTCATGAAGCCCTGAAATCGTTCTATCTAATTCATCATAATTGATGTCCTCAACCTTAGCCCTCATTATTTTAGGATTGTGTGTCGGTAACAACTTTTCCTTATCAGCCAGTAAGACTTCGTAAAGTCTCTCTCCTCCCCTTATACCCGTGTATTTTATCTCTATATCTTGTTCCGGTACCAGACCCGACAAACGGATCATTTTTTCTGCAAGATCTACAATTCTTACCATCTTCCCCATATCGAAAACAAATATCTCACCCCCTTCTCCCATCGCAGCAGCTTCCATAACAAGCTGAACCGCTTCAGGAATAGTCATAAAGTATCGCTTCATATCCGGATGGGTAATAGTTATGGCCTCACCATTGCTGATCTGTTCTCTAAATCTCTCAACAACAGATCCATTTGATCCCAGAACATTTCCAAATCTTGTTGTTGTAAAGGCAGTTTTAACACCTGGTTGGGCACTTAAACCCTGAATATACATCTCTGCTATCCGTTTTGATGCACCCATAACACTGGTAGGCCTGACTGCCTTATCGGTTGATATCATTATAAAATTTTCAATCCCGAATTTATTTGATACATCGGCCAGATTTTTTGTTCCAATGACATTAGTCCTAATAGCCTCTTTGGGGTTATCCTCCAACATTGGAACATGCTTATAAGCTGCTGCATGAAATACAATTTGAGGTTTATATTTCTCAAAAATACTGCAAAGCCTGTATTTATTATATATATCGCCAAGTACAACTTCAAAGTCAGAAAACTTATGTTTTTCAATTAATTCCAGTTTAAAGGAATGCAGAGGTGTTTCAGCCTGGTCAAATAATACCACTAATTTGGGACTGAATGTTAAAATCTGCCGTACCAGTTCACTTCCAATAGAACCTGCTGCACCTGTAACAAGAATTACTTTTCCCTTGATATGATTACTTATTTTCTTTTTATCAAGTATGATGCTCTGCCTCTCTAATAGATCTTCAATCTTCAGGTCCCTTATCTGAGATGTAGTGAGACTTTCATTGATCCAATTGTCAGTAATTGGCACTGTTAAAACACGTATATGTAAATTTGAACATAATTCCAATAATCTCTCTTTAGTTGTATTATTGATCTTTTGTTCTGCAATTATTAATTTTTCTATGCCAAATTTTTCAGACAGAGTATCCAACTCCCTTTCGGCATAAACCTTTACTCCGGAAAGAAAATTACCCACAATTCTTTTCGAGTTTTCGTCGGGGGAAATAAACCCAACTACCCTGGTTTGCATCTTATTGTTGTTTTCAATAACCTGTTTTGTAAGATCAGCCAGGTGATTAATACCATAAATCACAACATTGGTCTTCTTTCTACCTAAACTGGTAATCTCAAAATGGAGTGTTTTAATACTTAATCTTAAGGTGATCATCAGAAAGGTGGTAATAAAAAACTCCATAGCAATAATCCCATACGGAATAAGATTTAACCCGGGATGGACAAATTTATTATACAATATATTTATTATTACCAGTCCGGATGACCCAATAGTGTTCACAATAATAACACGCTCAAGGTCAATAAAGGTCGAAAACCTGATCAATCCAAAATATATCCTGAAGACTATTGAAAGCCCAGCCCTGATTACCAAAACGATAGAAGCAATCAAAAGTAAGGGGTATTCAAATATAGTATCTATCTGAAAATTCAACCTGATATAAAATGCCAGAAACAATGATAACAAACAGATAAGAATATCAATAATAAATATTGACCACCTTGGGGGGTGTGTTTTCAGAATCCATCTTCCAAATCTATAAGCTTGTTCCTTTAACATTTTTTTTTCTTTAATGCAAATATTAAGATTTACACTTCCCGGGGATTATCCCAAATCTTTTAGCATCTCATTCTCTTTAATAAATCTTGCATCTCCCCTTCTTATGAAAGGAATTGAAATCCAGGTTATATCATTGTATTTAGCGGGGCTTTTAAGCTTTTGCAAGTTCAACTGTCTTAATTTCATGTATTTTAAAAAGCTGGTATAAGCTGACAATGAACTTATTACAAATCCATTGAAACCATCCAGGAAACCAAGTCTAAAAAAATATGCCTTAATAAAGCGCCAAAGACCTCGATTCATCATTGAAAAAATAGAAGTCCGTTTTCCCATTTTAAAATATTCCTGAGCCGCAATAGTTGAAAACTTATTCACCTTTTCGAGATGCTCTTCATACGAATACAGTACCCAATGTAAAATATCAGCTTTAATAGTAGTAATGGAACTGCCTGGGATCATGTTATAGACATCGTGAGGGTTCACTCCTCCCCATTGTCCCTTTTTGCGATTAAACAATCTCAACTTCCGGTCGGGATACCAGTTTGAGTGTTTTATCCACTGCCCACAGTAGTTGTTCCTGCGGTTAAAGTAGTATCCATCATAAATAAGATTGTCCTTAATCGCAAGAAGTTTATTAAACAGTTCCTGGCTCAATGCCTCATCCCCATCCAGTGATAAAACATAGTCGAATTTTGCCAGTGACATAGCATAATTCTTTTGCTCACGATATCCCTCAAAATGATGCAGAAAAACTTTTGCTCCAAGGCTTTTACATACTTCAACAGTGTTGTCTTCAGAGTAAGAGTCAACAATAACAATCTCATCAGCCAGTCCTATAACCGACCGGATACAACGGAAAATATTATTCTCTTCGTTAAACGTAATTATTACAACAGAAATTCTTGACATTATTTATAATCTAAAACTATTTCGAATATCCTTTAAACAAACTTATAAGTGTAGCTATAGTATCTTGGCTGCCGTATTATGGACAGTTTTGATAAACTATAGCCTGTGAGCTGATTCTCCTATAGATGCCAATATATCCAAAACACATCGTGTAAATCATTCTTTTTTCTGCCCTTTAATAAAAAAGTGACAATAACAGTGCCATAAAAGTTTAGAGAAGCAAAGAATATAAAAGCAGACAGGAGGGAAAATGAAACTTATTATGTATAACCTCTTTTGCCTTGCTGCATACTTACTCAATCTATGTAACTCCGTATAATAAAAAATACTATATTATTTGAGGTATATAAACTTTATATCCTCCCTTTCTAATAAACTAATTAATACAAGTACATTAGGTTAATTGCGTGAGAAATGGATTTATTCCGTTAAATTTGATTTTTTTGACGAATGAGCGCCTAATTTATTCTCATTCTAAATAACAAGCCGTCTGATAAGCATAAATCCAACATTCCCCTTAAGCCACTATTTGGCAATTGGAAAATATTAAATGTATCTTCTAATAAGATAATTTCATTCTCAATTGGCAAATATGATAGTAGATAAGCACCGACACTTTCAGACCTGTTGAGCCCAACTTTAAACATATTGTTTCAAATCTCGGCTAATTGTTACGGGGTTCAAAAAAACGGAATAATGGGTATGTAGAATAGCTATTATGGCTTATACCATCAAATAGTCAGGATGTTGAACCCGGAGAAGAACTTCACAAGGAACAAGTGTATAAAAAGATCCATCTAATTCCGGATATGTTTCTTAATTTTTTCAGACTCTTTCTCATAACCTGGCTTTCCAAGAAGGGCAAACATATTTCGTTTGTAGGCCTCAACACCAGGCTGATCAAAAGGATTCACCCCCAGAATATATCCGCTAATGGCACATGCTTTTTCGAAAAAATAAATCATCTGCCCCAGGTGAAATGCATCCAGTTTGTTAACAAACAGCCGGATATTTGGTACACCCCCATCCAAATGTGCCAACAAGGTGCCCAATTCTGCCATCTTATTTACCTCACTCACAGGTTTTGAAGAAATATAATTTAATCCATCCAGATCATTATCGTCTTCAGGAACCAACAGGGAGTGCTTGTTTTCCCGGACTGATATTACCGTTTCAAATAAAACTCTTTTCCCTTCCTGAAGATATTGCCCCATTGAGTGCAGGTCTGTTGTAAAGTCCACACTTGCCGGGAATATTCCCTTGTTTTCTTTCCCCTCACTTTCCCCAAACAGTTGCTTCCACCATTCAGAAAAATAATGGAGCCCTGGTTCATAATTTACAAGCAATTCTATCAGTTTTCCTTTGTTGTACAACGCATTTCTCGCAGCCGCATACAATGCCGGGAGATTCTCCTTAATTTGAATCGAAGGCCCTGACTTTTCAGCCATTTCAGCCGCACCCCTCATCAGTTCATGAATATCAACTCCCGACAGACCAAGAGGAACAAGACCCACAGGAGATAAAACAGAAAACCTTCCTCCTACATCATCAGGGATGATAAAACTTCTGTAATTTTCTTCATCCGCCATTTTCCTTAAAGCTCCCTTTGAGGAATCAGTAATAGCCAGAATTTTCTTTCGTGAAGCAGCTTTTCCAATTTTCCTTTCCAGGTGTTGTTTTAAGATACGAAATGCAAGAGCGGGTTCGGTGGTAGTGCCTGATTTTGAAATTACAATAATGCCATAAGTCTTATTTTCCAGGACCTCTACTAATTCATATAGATAATCCTGGCTTAAATTCTGACCGGCAAATATCAATTGGGGTTTGCTATCTGGCAAAAGATGAGAAAAGCTATGATTCAATGCATCTCCAACTGCACGGGTACCAAGATATGATCCTCCAATGCCTATTACCACCAACAATTCGGTTTCATTCCGGAACTCCTTTGCAAGTTCATTAATCGCACCAAGAAGCTTTTTATCGGTTTCTTCCGGTAAATTCAGCCATCCCAGGTAATCATTTCCTTTTCCTGCACCACTATGTAATAATTTCAAGCTTTCCCCGGCCCTGGAAAGAAAAGCATCAAACTCCTTATCTTCTATAAAAGGATAAATGTTTTTCAGATCAAGTGATATCATAATGTCAAAAAATTATAGTTCTCTTACTTCAATTGCTTGGTTAATAATTGTATTTCAATCATGGGTGCAAAATTCTCATAAAGAATTCGATATACTGCATCAGTAATAGGCATATCAACCCCATATCTTTTATTTGTTTCAACCACACACTTTGTGGCATAATAGCCTTCCGCCACCATTTTCATCTCAAGCTGTGCTGATTTTACAGAATAGCCCTTCCCAATCATAGTGCCAAATGTGCGGTTCCTGCTAAATTGAGAGTAAGCAGTAACAAGCAAATCTCCCAGGTATGCTGAAGATTTTATATCCCTGGAAATTGGATGAACCGTATCTACAAATCGCTTAATTTCCTGGATGGCATTTGAAATTAGAACTGCCTGGAAATTATCGCCATAACCCAGGCCATGGCTAATTCCTGCAGCAACAGCCATGATGTTCTTCAACACAGCCGCGTATTCAGTTCCAAAAATATCATCTGAAATTACAGGAATTATATAGTGACAATCAATAAAAGCTCCAATTTCCCTGGCAAGTTTTTCTTCAGGACAGGCAACTGTAATATAGGAAAGTCTTTCCAGGGCAACTTCCTCGGCATGGGATGGTCCGGACAATACAACAAAAGATTCATAAGGCACATTAAACTCTTTATTAAGATACTCCCCGATAATTAAATTATCATCGGGAATGATACCTTTCACAGCCGAAACGACAATTTTCCCGGAAATGTCTGATTTGATTTTTCCAAGTGCATCTTTCAAAAAATAAGATGGGATAGCCAGTAAGAGGATCTCACAATCTTCGACAATTGCATTTATATCATCACTCAAATGTAAACGATCAGTATCCAGTTCCAAAGAGCTAAGATAATATGGATTACGCTGGTGTTTTAAAATATGCTTGATCTTCTCCCCGTCCCTCATATACCAGCATACCTCCTCTACATTCTCCAGAAAGACCTTAACCAGGGCAGTAGCCCAGCTACCACCACCCAATACTGCAATCCTTTTTGTTGCCATAATCAATTTTGTTGTCAGGGCAAATTTATTATTTTATTCTTAATTCTTACTCTTGCTGGATAGAATCAACTGGATTAGCCCGACCGGCACGAATTGTATGGAAGCTTATTGTGAGCATGGCAATTGCAAATATAAGAACAGTAGTTAATAAGAATGTAACAGGACGCA
>DAOWNN010000085.1 GCA_030642585.1 Bacteroidota bacterium
AAAAAATGAAAAAGGAGAAATTATCAAAATAATAGGAGTCGAAAAGGATATCGATGAAGGTTTTTCTATTGCAAATTCAATTTTTGATACAGCCCTAAGAAGCCAGCTTAAATATAGTGATTTCGCAATCCTTTACAGGACGAATGCTCAATCCAGAATTTTTGAAGTGGCTCTCAGAAAAAGGAATATCCCATACAGGGTTTATGGGAGTCTTTCTTTTTACCAGAGAAAAGAGATAAAGGACATACTGGCATATTGCAGGTTTGTGATCAATCCAAGTGATGACGAAGCTCTGAAACGGATTATTAATTATCCTGCCCGTGGTATTGGAAAAACCAGCATGCTTAGAATTGAAAAATGTGCAAATGAGAAAGATCTGAGCATGTGGGAAATAGTAATGAATCCTGAAAACTTCGAGACTGGACTTAACCGTGGGGCCAAAAGCAAATTGAAAAATTTCAGTTCTTTAATTGAAAGCTTTGTTATGGATCTGGAAAAGTCTGATGCTTATGACCTGACTTTCAGAATTGCAACGGAAACAGGCATTCTTAAAGAATTATACAATTCAGACTCCCCGGAAGAATTAAGTAAATATGAAAACATACAGGAACTTTTAAACGGAATTCGGGAATTTGTTTCAGATCAGGAAGAAGAAGATGGTTTTACGGGCCTTGGAGAATTTCTTCAGGATGTTGCTCTTCTTACGGATGCCGATACTAAGCTTAAAAACGACCGGAATAAAGTGTCTGTAATGACCGTGCATGCAGCAAAGGGATTGGAATTTAAATACGTCTTCATAGTGGGTATGGAAGAGGAACTGTTCCCTTCGGTGATGTCGTCGGCAAGTTTAAAGGAATTAGAGGAAGAACGCAGGCTATTTTATGTAGCTCTTACACGTGCTGAAACAGAGGTGATTATTTCATTCACAGAAACCCGGTATCGATGGGGAGTAATGAACTACTGTAAACCCAGCAGGTTCTTAAAAGAAATAGAAGATAAATACCTGGAATGGCCTGACGGTTATATGGCTATGGATAGGCCCGGGATAGTTGACAAATCATATGCGAATTCAGATCATTCATGGAGAAAACGCAAGACTAAAGTTTCTGTGCCGGCACAAATTGTTCCTCCCGGGGGCAAAAAATGGATTAAATTAGGCCAGGCAGAAAAAGGGCATAGAATTGATCCGGATTTTAAAGCAAGTGACCCGGAAAAAATTCAAGCCGGGATGGAAGTTGAACATATCCGGTTTGGAAAAGGAAAAGTTTTAAAAGTAGAAGATTCGGGGACCAACAGAAAAGCTACGGTATTTTTCAGCTCTCACGGAGAAAAACATCTTCTGCTTAAGTTTGCAAAACTAAAATTGCTGAAACAGTTTTAAGTCCTTTAGATTTAAAGCGCTATAAAAGATTGCAGTAATAACCCTGGAAGCCTGCGCTATATATTTTCCAAAACTCCAATATTCCAACATTCCACATAATCGGAATTGGGAATTAACCAAGTTCTAAAAATTATATTTATTGTACAAAACCCGAATTGAAGATATTATTTTTTGTAAGCTAATAGATTTCCTTTAGATTTGCACCAAACACTAAATTGATGGAATACAACTACAATACTTCACAAAAAAAACTGGTTCTTCCCGAATATGGGAGGAATGTCCAAAAAATGATTAATCATTTACATGACATTAAAGACAAGGAAGAACGAAACAAAGCAGCCAAAACCATTATTTCAATCATGCAAAGCATGGCTCCCTATGGGAGGGATCTGGGTGAATATAAACGTAAATTATGGGATCACATGGCCCTGATTTCAGATTTTAAATTAGATCTGGAGACTCCTTTTGAGCTGCCTACACGAGAGTCCAGGGCTGTCGAACCAAAACAAATTCCCTACAATACCAATAAAATTAAGAAAAAACATTATGGAAGGGGAATTGAGTTGCTTATAGAATATGCTGTGAAGCTGGAAGATGGGGAGGAAAAAGAACACTTGATTGAGCTTATTGCCAATCACATGAAAAGGTCATTTCTTACCTGGAACAAGAATATTGTAAATGACGATACTATTTTTGAAGATTTAAAAAAGCTTTCCCAGGGAAAATTGCAAGTAAAGGAGGGCTTGATCCTTACCGAATCGAGAGAAATTCTATTCAAATCCAGAAAACGGAAAATCAGGAAAAAATAAATCTCCATTTTTACTGAACTTTTCATCCCTGCCAATCTAAAATTCATATGGGCTCTTTTGAAATAAGGTATTATTTCCTTATTTAGAATAATTCTATATATTTGCCGGGTAATTTATTTGACTAAACATAAAGAACAGATGAAAAAATATTCAATACTTCTTTTTACATTACTTATACTCACAGGGATTCTTAGTTCATACAGGAGTACACCCGAGGGCGATAAGGTGAAGATAGGCCTTAAAGTTGGGAACCAGGCTCCAGAGCTTGTATTTATGAATCCTGATGAACATCCGGTAAAATTATCTTCTTTAAAAGGAAAAATGGTTCTTATAGATTTCTGGGCTTCCTGGTGTCCTCCATGTAGAAAGGAAAATCCAAATCTGGTGGAATCTTATATGCTCTATAAGGATAGTAAATTTAAGAATGGTACCGGATTTACCATCTATAGTGTTTCTCTTGACAAATCAAAAAGCAGCTGGATGTCAGCCATAAATCGGGATAAGCTTTCCTGGGAATATCATGTGAGCGAACTGAAAGGATGGAATTCTCAAGCCGCCGAAGTTTTTAATGTCAGGGCCATTCCTGCCAATTTCCTGATAGATGGTAATGGAATCATTGTTGCGAAAGATCTTCGTGGCTCTTTTCTTATTCAAAAGCTTCAAGATCTGTCGAAATAGTTTGTTGCGGACTACACTTGTATTTATAGGCAGCTTTTTGTTTCATGTTATGAGTTCCGGGTTCTTGATAGTCAAAAGTCAAGGCCTATTCATTCAACTTTTCAACTATTCAACTTTTCATTTTGTTGTCACCCTATAACGCTTCCAGTTCCTCCCTGCGGTTAGACCCACTGACGATAAATGTCAGGATCAAAGACCTGAAAGGTTTTTACAAACCGCCCCTTAGCTTCTATTCCCTCCCGAGTTGGAAGGCTCTTCTCTTTTGCCTTAGCCTTCTTTATCCACCGTAGCCTTCATTGATCACCATAGCCTTCATTGATCACCATAGCCTTGGCAGAGGTGATGGCAGAGGTGATGGCAGAGGTGATGGCGAAGGTGGGAGCCTTTGCCTTCTTTCAGGATCATGCCAATTTGTCTGTATTATTTATTTGGCAAGTAATTTGAATAAATACCAAAACAGATAGTTTGATTTGAATTAATGTTAAGATATGACTGAAAAAAACAAGACTGAAAAAACGGCTAAACCTAAATCAAAGGATATTGCAAAAAAATCAGATGGTAAAAAGGCTAAAATAATCAATAAGAAAGCTGCCCCTAAACCATCGAATAAGGCACAAAAGGAACAGCAGGACTGGAAAGATAAGTACTTGAGACTTTCAGCCGAGTTTGACAATTACCGGAAAAGGACTCTGAAAGAAAAAGCAGATCTGACAAAATTTGCAGGGGAAGAGATATTGCGGGATTTCCTGTCTGTTACAGATGACATGGACCGTGCCATTCAATCTATGGAAAATACCCGGGATCTTCAATCACTGGAAGAAGGAATATTGCTGATATCCAACAAACTATCAGACTTCCTTACTAAAGAGGGGATTCAGGAGATAGAGTGTTTGCATAAAAGTTTTGATCCGGAAAGTCATGAAGCCCTTACCAAAATACCGGCACCTAAGAAAAATTTAAAAGGGAAAGTGGTTGATGTAATTGAGAAGGGTTATTATTTAAAGGGGAAAATTATCAGATACCCTAAAGTAGTTGTTGGTGAATAAATATTTATCATCGGAATCTTTAAATTAGGTTTCCATAAACCAAATCTGCAATATGGGCAAAAGAGATTATTATGAAATATTAGAGGTATCAAAAAATGCTTCGAAGGAAGAGATCAAGAAATCTTATAGAAAAAAAGCAATAAAATACCATCCGGATAAGAATCCTGACGACAAAACAGCTGAGCAAAAATTTAAGGAAGCTGCTGAAGCATATGAGGTGCTAAGCAATGACGATAAAAGAGCCAGGTACGATCGCTTTGGCCATGCAGGTATGGGAGGTGCCGCAGGCGGACAGGGGTTTGGTGGATTTACGGACATCGAAGATATTTTCTCTCAATTTGGAGATATTTTCGGAGGTCATTTTGGTGGATTCGGTGGCAGAGGCCAATCACGCAGAAGGGTTAACAAAGGAAGTAATCTCAGAGTTAAAATAAAGCTCAATCTTGCAGAAATTGCAAATGGTGTTGAGAAAAAGATGAAGGTCTCCAAATATGTGACCTGTGAAGTATGTAAAGGAGATGGGGCTGAAGGATCATCCGGATATTCAACCTGCTCTACCTGTCATGGAAGTGGTCAGGTCACCCGAATATCCAATACTTTCCTGGGTCAGATGCAAACCACCAGTAGTTGTCCTGCTTGTGGTGGCGAAGGAAAGATCATTAGCAAGAAATGTACCTCCTGTCATGGAGAGGGGATTGTAAAGGGAGAAGAGGTTATTAAGATCAATATTCCAGCCGGAGTTGCAGAAGGAATGCAGTTGAGTGTTTCGGGAAAAGGAAATGCTGCCCGCAGAGGAGGAATTAACGGTGACCTTTTGGTATTAATATCAGAAGAAAAACACCCAGAGTTATTGCGAGATGGCAGTGACCTGATTTATTCTTTGTTTATAAGTATTCCAGATGCTTCTCTTGGAACTAATGTGGAAATTCCAACAGTTGACAATCCGGTAAAAATAAAAATTGATGCCGGAACCCAGCCCGGCAAAATACTTAGGTTGAGGGGAAAAGGTTTACCTGAGGTAAATGGTTACGGAAACGGGGATCTCCTTGTGAATATTAATGTCTGGATCCCAAAAAACCTTACAAAAGAAGAAAAACGGATTTTAGAGAAACTGAATGAATCTGAAAGTTTTGAACCAAAGCCATCAAGCTATGACAAAAACTTTTTTGAAAGAATGAGGAGCTATTTTGATTAGAAAGCCAGATTATTAATTCTTTTTACAGATCATTTTGGGGTTTTCATTCTCTCCCCAACAAAATAAAAATGGTAAAGCTTACAAGTATTTCTTTACTTTTTGCATGAATTTCTATCTTTACAATGACAAGAACAGTCGATTTGTAAGTAAAGCCTATGGCTCATTAAGCAGGCAAATATCCTTGAAAGAATGGTGTATTTGTATTGCCAACGAAGAATAAAACTCAACCTAATGGCATTTTTTGAAGCAAACAAAATAGTTAAGAATTTTTCAAACCACCTTGCACTTGATGAGGTAAGCATGTCTATTCCCAAAGGAAGCATTTATGGATTGCTTGGTCCAAACGGAGCAGGGAAAACAACCCTGATTCGCATTATCAATCAAATCACTGCACCAGACAGCGGGGAACTCAAATACAAAGGAAAAGCTTTGAAGGCTGAAGATATGTATAGCATTGGTTATCTACCTGAAGAAAGAGGTCTGTATAAAAAAATGAAGGTGGGAGAACAGGCTTTATATCTTGCCCAATTGAAAGGTTTAAAGAAAAAGGATGCTTCTGAACGCTTAAACAAATGGTTTAAAAAGTTTGAAATTGATGCATGGTGGGATAAAAAAGTGGAAGAATTATCAAAGGGGATGCAGCAAAAAATACAGTTCATCGTCACTGTAGTTCATGAACCAAAATTCCTGATTTTTGATGAACCATTCAGTGGTTTTGATCCCATAAACACCAATTTATTAAAACAGGAAATTCTTAAGCTGCAAAAGAAAGGAGCCACAATTATTTTTTCCACCCATGATATGGCTTCAGTTGAAGAACTTTGTGACCACATTAGCCTTATAAATGATTCCCGAACTATCCTGCAGGGCCCTGTGGACGAGGTAAGAAAACAATATGATTCCAACCGCTATGAAATAAAATTTGCCGGCGAGGCAAATCTATTAACCGCCTCTCTTACACATTCATATAGAATTATTGAAAACCAGGCTGTGAACGGGCACACCAAACTTATTATTGAGCTAATGAAGGGAACTGAAACAAATGATGTTTTAAGTATACTGCTCCAGGCCGGAAAAGTTATTTCCTTTAATAAAGTAGTGCCCAGCATGAATGATATTTTCATACGAGCTGTAGAAGAGGCCAATACTAAGAATAAAAAAAAATAAAAAGAAGTTCCCATTCAATAAACAGACCTGAAATAAACAATTTGAAAAACCAGATCCACAGTTGCTATGAATAAAATATTACTGGTAATAAAAAGAGAATACATCACCCGGGTTAAGAAGAAATCCTTTATTGTAATGACCATTCTTGCTCCCATATTATTGGCAGGCTTGATACTTGTACCAGCATGGATCATGTCAAGGGAAGATAGTACAGAAAAAAAGATTGCTGTTGTAGGCGAGGGAGCAGGACTGTTCTACGGAGATATTCCTTCTACCAAATCTTTAAAGTTTGAATATCTTCCGGAAGTAAGTTCTGAAAAAATTAAAGAGAGCTATGAAGAAATGGGCTATTATGGATTCCTGTTAATCTCTCCAAAAGTTGTATATATTCCAAATGCGGTTCAGTTTTACTCAAGTAAACAACCCAACCTGGAAATGCTCATGTACATTTCCAATGCACTGGAAAAAGAAATAGAGAAAAGAAAGCTCGAGAGTTATAATATTAAAGACCTTGATAAAATCATGAAAGAGATAGAATCCACTGTCAAGGTTCAAACTATTTTGATAAGTGAAGAGGGAGAAGAAAAAAAGACAAGCACCGGCCTTTCTATGGGGATAGCATATGTTTCAGGACTTCTTATTTATATTCTGACGTTTATGTTTGGTGCACAGGTTATGCGGGGAGTCATTGAGGAAAAAACAAACCGAATAGTGGAGGTCTTAATTTCCTCGGTTAAGCCTTTCCAGCTTATGATGGGAAAAATTCTCGGAATTGCAATGGTTGGACTTACACAGTTCTTTTTGTGGATTGTCCTTACCCTGATCATTGTAGGCTATGCTCAAAGTGCCTTTTTACCCGACGACATTCAAATACCAAATAATCAAATTACCCAGAGTATAATGTCGGTGGAGCAAAATCCTGGTGAGGAAGCAGTCCAGAATGCTGTAACTATACCCGAGCTTAATGAATTCCAGGCTGTTTTAGAATCAGCAAAGGCCATCAACTGGCCACTTATCCTTGGATCGTTTATTATATATTTTCTTGGAGGATATCTGCTTTATGCAGCTCTTTTTGCAGCCGTTGGATCGGCAGTGGACAATGAAACAGACACTCAACAATTTATGATGCCGATTACCATACCTTTATTGCTTGGCCTTTTTGTTTCTATGGCAGCTTTTCAAAATCCTGACAGCTCCCTGGTATTCTGGTTCTCTTTAATACCATTTACTTCCCCTATGGTTATGATGGCACGTCTTCCATTTGGAGTTCCCCCACTGGAGCTTATAGTTTCCATGGCATTGCTCATCCTTACATTTATTGGTACAACATGGATGGCTGCAAAGATATACAGGACCGGTATTTTGATGTATGGTAAAAAACCAAGTTATAAGGAACTGTTCAAGTGGTTGAGATATAAAAACTACTAATCATATGAAACTGGGTATTCTGGACCTCGGAACCAACACCTTCAATTTGATAATAGTGGATGCTCGTTTGAACTCACAATTCACTATTCTTCATGATGAAAAAATAGCTGTAAAACTGGGTTCCGGGGGAATCAATTCGGGAGTTATTGTCAAAGATGCTTATTCCAGGGCAATGAATGCTGTTAAACAGTATAAACAAGTCCTCAACCAATTTAAGGTGGAAAAAGTAGCTGCCTATGCAACCTCCGCCATAAGGGGTGCACAAAATGGAGAAAGCCTGATTTGGGATATTGAAAAGAAATATGGGATCCATCCTCAAATTATTTCCGGAGAACTGGAAGCAGAACTCATATACCATGGAGTTAAGCTTGCCCTACCGTTCAAGCCAAAAAAACCAATTATTATAATGGATATTGGAGGGGGAAGTGTAGAATTCATTATTTCTAATAATAAAAATATCCTATGGAAAGGAAGTT
>DAOWNN010000270.1 GCA_030642585.1 Bacteroidota bacterium
AAATTTCAACCCCGGCTTCCAATATATCCTTTTTCAACTCCGGTGGAATTCTGTCCTGCTCAATAAACAACAGGCAATTTGTTTCTGAAATAAGGGCAAACGAAATAGCCAGGGGGCTGTATTGTACATCACTCGCCCTGATATTAAACGTCCAGGCTATATCATCCAGGGCAGACAAAAGATGGTAATTCACCTCTTTATCACGCATAGATTCCCTGATTTTTCCAATCTTTTCAACCCGGTCCAGTCCTGCAAATGCAACAGCATGATCATAAACCCTTGAGTAAGGCAATTCCATGCGATCGGTCCAGAGATCCTGAGTAAGGTCATTAGTTTTTTTCAGTTGTATACCACTGGCTTTAAGTTTTTCCTTTAGTTGCCTGAAAAGGCTAATGGAAACCACCTCACTATTGAAACCTATCACTGAACCTGATTCAAGATTTTCGTATATCCAATCGATGTATTCAGGGGTATGAGGAACCTTTAGCTTCATGAGCTTAAACCCTGAACCTTTTAATTGTCTTTCAGCCTGGATAAAATACCTGGAATCTGTCCACAACCCGGCAAAACCTTGTGTTACTACAAGGGTAGCAGCCGAACCTGAAAAGGAGGACAGCCATTGGATAATTCTCCAATAATCTGGCACATACTCCCCCAAATGAGGATCCGTCATCGGTATTAACCAGGCATCCAAACCATTCAAATTCATGGTTCTTCTTAAAAATCGTAGCTTCTCCATATTATATTCTTTGTAAAATCAAAAACAATAAAAGGGATTAATCGTGGAGCAATTTATGTGGTAAGAATTGTATATCCTGCTTACCTGAGAATAAATCCATTTGCAAAGGGATCTTCAGGATCTATCCATATTTCATTCTGTCCGGTGTACCATGAATTACCATAAACTTCAGGAATAACAGCCTGTCTCGAACCATATTTAACAGAATTCCTTATTTCAATATCCATAGTTGAACCCAAAATACTCTCAATCCTTATTCTCTCTCCCACTTTTAATTCTCCCTTAGCATAATGTATTGCAGCCCTGGCACTAATTCCAGTGCCTGTTGGAGACCTGTCTAATTCCCCGTCTGCAAAAATACAGACATTTCTGCTATGATTCTTGTAGTTGTAGGGATCTCCGGTAAAAATCACCCCATATAAAAATTCTAATTCAGGGTATTCATGGTGTTTTAGTGTGAAATTATTAACAACAGCCCTTTTTACTTTCATCCCATATTCTATAAGCTTTGTATAGTCAGATGGATCAAGATTCAATCCCAATTCCCTCGCATCGCAAAAAGCATAGAAAGCCCCGCCAAAAGCAAGATCAATTATTATCCTGCCAATTCCTGCAACATCCAGGAGTTCATTCTCCAGGAATACGAAGGATGGTACATTCTGAAAACTAAGCTCCTTTATTTTTCCAGATTTATATGTAGCAGTTGACAAAATCCTTCCTGAAGGAGTATCAATTTTCAGTTCCCGGCGAAGTCCGGTTTTTTCAACAAGGTCTGCTTCCAGCACATACCTTGTAAGTGCCATTATCCCATGCCCGCACATGGTACTGTAACCCTCATTATGCAAAAAGATAACACCAAAATCACCATCTGAAGTTACCGGTTCTGTAAGGATGGCACCATACATATCAGCATGACCTCTTGGTTCCCACATGGTGGCGGTACGAATATGGTCAAAGTTTTCTTTGAAGTATTTTCTTTTTTCAAGAATTGTTTTGCCTGGTATTTCAGGTAATCCTCCCGTAATGATCCTCAGGGGTTCTCCTCCGGTATGCATTTCAAGAGTCTGAATTTTCATCCAATTTTTACCCGGTTTGACACTCATTTTTGGTGTTATTATTGATAGGTTTGTATTGTTGATAGTATAAAGTTAATGAATTCATTAACTATACACAGATTAACCGGTTTTTCAGGGAAAATACCACTAAGTTTGAATTCAATTTATATTTTATAGGAAACATACAATTAAAAGCTGATGAGAAACACATTTTACCAGAACCTGATATTGACAGTTCTTTTTATAAGTTTCACCTCTACCCTTACAGCTCAAAACATTCCTGTAGTGTTAAGTGGTCTTCAAAAAGACAGCCTGGGAAATATTTTCCTTTTGACGGTGGACGGGGAAAAACTCACTCAGGTTCCAGACAATAATAATTATACTTTATCACAGATGCAGGGCGATCCGGTTGGAACAGAAACTGGAATTGACCTTAATTTTCAGAGAAGCAATCTTCATGGAATGGTCTTTTTTGGTTTGATCAACTATAATGATTCAAAGCACCCGATTCCTGTGTACAGGAGTAGTCCTGCCAGGATAATTTCGGGAAAAGCTTCAATTGACTTTGATCAGTTAAGAGGCAGGTATGATATGACCGGTTGGGAAGAATCAGGAGAAGGTACCATTGGATACAGGGTAATTTCTCAGGGAGGAGCTATTATTTATGATGGTATTGTTAGTTTTTCAGGAACGGGCCCCTTCCAGCTTATCAATAGTATACAATCAGGGCCTTTTGTAAATCTTATACATGATGATGAGGTAACGATATCCTTTGTAACAAGTGAAGAATCTATTTGCAAGGTATCAGTCGATGAACAGAGTTTTGAAGATGCTTCTCCAACAAAACGTCATGAAATAAAAATTGATGGACTTGTGGCTGACAAAAAGTATAACTACACAGTTTACTATGGAAACCTGGAACAATCCTATTCCTTTAAAACCAGCCCCTTGCCAGGATCAGGAAATAAGTTTATTTTTTCCTATTCAAGTGATTCCCGTGGTGGCAGTGGCTGGGGTGAAAGAAATTTGCACGGAGCAAATGTTTATATCCTAAAAAAGATCATGGCTGCTGGCTCAAGTAAGAAAATTGCCTTTGCACAATTTACCGGGGACCTGATAAGTGGATATAGCAACAACAAAGAGCATATGATGCTTCAATACCATAACTGGCTAAATGCTGTAACACCCTTTGGCCATCATTTTCCCGTGATCTATAATATGGGAAATCACGAAGCTTACAATATAACACTACAGGATTCTGCAAAGCTTTATAGATTAAGTCTTGATCGCTTTCCCTATAAAGATAATTCAGCGGAATCTATATTTGCTGAAGTTGCTGTAAATCCTCATAACGGACCAAAAAGTGAGGACGGATCGGCTTATGACCCGGATCCCGGTAAAGTGAACTTTCCATCTTATGATGAAAATGTATTTTACTATACTTATGATAATGTTGCCATGATCAATTTAAATTCTAACTACTGGTATACACCCAGTACGGGTTCTGTTCCAGCTGTAGGAGGAAACATTCATGGCTATGTTATGGACAAGCAATTGAATTGGTTTAAGAAAACCCTGAAAAAACTTGAAAAAGATAAAACTATCGACCATATATTTGTAACAATTCATACACCCTTCTTCCCAAATGGCGGGCACGTTCATGATGATATGTGGTATAATGGTAACAATACTCCAAGGCCTTATATTGCAGGGAAAGCAGTAGAAAAAGGAATTATTGAAAGAAGAGACCAATTGCTGGAGTTGGCCATTAATAAAAGTGAGAAAGTAGTTGCTTTTCTGACTGGAGATGAACACAACTATTGTAAAACTGAAATTCATCCGGAGATGAACATCTATCCTGAAGACTATGCCGGGAAAAAAATAAAGCTAAGCAGAACAATCTATCAAATCAATAACGGGGCCGCAGGTGCACCTTACTATGCACAGCAGGAAACTCCATGGACCCCGTATACATCAGGATTTACAACACAGAATGCAGTATGCTTTTTTACAGTGGAGGGAGATGGTGTTTCAATGCTTGTGATCAACCCTGACACACTTGAAGAAATAGACAAACTTAAGTTGA
>DAOWNN010000264.1 GCA_030642585.1 Bacteroidota bacterium
CAAAAAAACCAACAATAGGCTAATAATGTGTACAGGTTTAAATCGGTTCATTTAAAAATATTTAATTCTTTATAGATGCATTTCTTCAGATACAAAAATAACATTTCATTTGCTAATAACTGTGAGCATTCGATGAAAAAAAGGTCTATTCAACATGTCTAAAACAGTCAACAATCCATATTCGTCAGGCCACTTCTTGTGACCAGACTAATACTGGATGACCTTGGGTTCATCACTTCATTTCACCATTTCTACTCTTCTCTTTTAATTCTTCCTTTTTATCTTTTTACTTTTAATCTTTATAAAGTTACTTCGCACCCAAAGGGCCACCCCTGAAAAGCTGCTCGTGAGCTTTGATCCCCTAACGGGTATCAAAGGTTCCCCACCCTCCTCCTCCAGGTGTTTTAATAACAAATATGTCACCCGCCAGGATATCTGCTCCATCAATACTTTTCAGGTCAAGCCTGTCTCCATTGGCCCGAATCAGGTATTGCTCTCCCAATTTACCACTCAAACCTCCCGCTAGGCCATAAGGTTTTTGTATTCTGTGCTGGGTTAAAACGGAAAGTGAAACAGGTTCAAGAAAGAGAATTTCGCGTTCAACTCCTTCCCCACCTGAAAACTTACCTTTCCCTCCTGAGTTTTCTCTTATTTCGAATCGTAAAAGCCTCACCGGATAACGATATTCCATAATTTCAGGATCGGTAATCCTGGTGTTGGTCATATGATGATGTACTGCTGAAGCTCCATGGAAACCATTCCCTGCACCGCAGCCTCCACAAATTGTTTCGTAATAGCTAAAGTGCTCATTTCCAAACAGTACATTATTCATGGTACCCTGGCTGCATGCTAGAATATTAAAAGGTTTTAGAAGTGTATCTGTAAGTCTCTGACTGAGCTCCACATTTCCCCCAACAATTGCCGGACACAATGTAGGATTATCCGGAAACACAGGGTTAAGCATTCCTCGTGGGATAATAAGTTCTACTGGCTTTAAGATCCCATCATTCAGGGGTATATTTTCATCAATAAGTAACCTGAGAACATATATAACCACCCCGTTTATAATAGCCCTTGTTGCATTCATATTGCCGGGGTGAACATCCGCTGTGCCAGAAAAATCAATACGGCATGAATTCTCAGCAATTTCAATAAGAACATTCAAGGCTGTTCCATCATCAAGGTATTCCTTACTTTTATAGTTTCCATTCGGAATCCTGCTAAGAATTTCCCGCATTTTCATATCTGCATATTGCTCCAGCAGTCTCATATAATTACGCACTTTCCCAAGCCCATGTTCTTCTACCAAGGCAAGAAGCTCTTTTTCTCCGGTTCTGTTCGCCGCAAGGGCAGCCTTTAAATCAGCAATATTTTCATCCACAGCACGACTCGGATATCTTGATCCTGATAAAACATTCCTTATCTTTTTCCAATCTGATTGGTAGTTCTTAACCAGGAATGTTGGCGAAATAACCACCCCCTCTTCAGCAAGATTAACAGCATCCGGAGGCATAGAGGCTGGCATTTTCCCTCCTATTTCGGCATGATGAGCCCTGTTTACAACATAGCCTACCAGGTTCCTGTCTGAAGTAAAAACCGGAGTTACCAGAGTAATATCAGGAAGATGAGATCCTCCATAAGCCGGATGATTTGTAATTATTGTATCACCCGGACCCATTTCAAATATATTAGCCAGTTCACGAACACAGACACCCAGGCTACCAAGATGAACCGGAATATGTGGAGCATTTGCTACCAGCTCCCCTTTTTCATTCAGAAGAGCACAGGAAAAGTCAAGCCTTTCTTTTACATTCACAGAAACCGAGGTTCGCTGAAGCATGGAACCCATATTCATTGCAACAGACATAAATCTGTTTGTAAACAATTCCAGTTCAATTTCTTCATGAGAATCAATATTCTCCACTCGGGCTGATGAAGTAAATGATTCCTGTTTCTTCATTATTGCAGTACCTGCCCGATCAATTATTAATGTCCAATCCTCCTCAACAAGCCAGGTACTGAACTCATCAAGTATTAATGCATAACCCTTTATTGTTGAGCCAGGAATAAGGTCCTTCCTGAAATAAACCGGAGACTCTATCCATTTACCACGGGAAAAAGAGGGGATATGATATTTGGGATCAGGAAAAGATTCATCACGGTCATTCAGACATTTGGTTTCTTTCTCTTCCAATGAAGAAGAAATTACGCGAAGTGATTCGATTTCAATCTCCTCTTTTTCGGGCCAGTGCCCATAAATCTGAGCATATTTTTCTTTAAAGCCCAGCTTCAAATCTTCCTCACTCGAATAGCTTATTTCCAGAGTAGAATCTTGACCAATAAAACGAAGGTAAGCATATCTCTCCCTGATTACGGCCTTATCCTCATCCACACCCTCTTCACTAATCATTGTCATGGCTAGTTCATCAAGTTCATGAAAGTAGCCTGGTAATTCTCCAATAGCTTGTGTATAAGGAAGAAGAACCTGTTTTTCGGCAATTCTTTCAATTCGGGCCCTGCTTATTCCATAGGCACTCAAGAGGCCTGCATCTTTGGGTAATAAAACAGTATGAATATGAAGTAGATCAGCTATAGCAGATGCGTGCATTCCACCTGCACCACCAAAGGCTACAAGCACATGATCTGCAGGCTTATAACCCTTGCTTACTGAGACCTTGCGAATGGCTCCTGCCATAATCTCATTCGCAATCTGAAGAAAACCCTCAATAATATCTTCTTTTTTTCTTTTCTCCCCACTTCGTGAATGAATTTCATCAATTAACTCATTTATTTTTTTTAATGACTCATCCGGAAAAACAGGAATCCCAAATTGCTTTGCGTCGAGTCGACCCGACAAGAGATTAATATCCGTAATAGTAAGTGGTCCACCCGCACCATAACAGGCCGGACCCGGGTAAGCACCAGCACTAGCAGGCCCCACAGATAATTTAAACCCGTCATAATAACATAGAGATCCACCTCCGGCAGCGACTGTTTCAATTGAGAGAGCCGGACTGAATATCTTGGCATCTCCCACCTCCAACTCAAAACTATAATCAAACTTTTCACTGATCCTTGATACATCTGTACTGGTTCCACCCATGTCAAATGAAATAATCTTATTGTATCCTGCCAACTTCCCAACGGCTGCTGCTCCAACAACTCCACCAGCCGGCCCACTCAGTAAGCTATCCTTGGGATAAAATTTCCCTTTTCGCACCAATCCACCCGCACTATTCATAACAAAAAAATCCTTTGCATATATCTTATCTGAAATATTATCAAGGTAATTTTGAATTATCACATCCAGATAAGCATTTACAACAGTGGTTTCAGCCCTGGGAATATATTTGATAAGCAAAGAAAGCTTTGATGATATGCTTACATACTGAAAACCTGACTCCTTCAGGATATTCTCAACAACTTGTTCATGCTCCTGGTTTTTATATGAATTCATGAATGCTACCGCCGCAGAATCATATTGAGGCTCCCGGCTCAAGCTTGCAATTTTAATTTTTAAATCATTAAGGTCAATGTCTTCAATGATCTTACCTTCAGCATCTATTCTTTCATTCACCTCAATAACTTCCAGGTATAATGGAACTGGTTTCTGAATATTACGGGCAAAGATGTCGGACCTTTGTTGATACCGTATCTGCAACAGATCCTTAAAACCCTTTGTTACAAAGAATACAGTACCCGATCCCTTTCGCTCAAGCAAGGCATTCGTTCCTTTTGTTGAACCCAACTTAATTTTATGAACCGGAATTTTTTCTAACAAAGAACTTTCAGAAATTAGTCTTGCTGCAAGTACCGGTGCTTCCTCGCCAGTTTTCAATTCAAACCCGGCTTTGAGACCTTCCAGATTTTCAGGAAGGGGTTTATCAAGCTTCAGTACTTTACTGTCAGTATCAAAACTCACAATCTTAATATCAGGATGTTTTTTGTTTAGCAGTTGAAAAGTATAGCCTGCAA
>DAOWNN010000247.1 GCA_030642585.1 Bacteroidota bacterium
CCAGCCTGGTGTTCCATCTACATTGAATATTGCATTTCTGCAGTTGCTGTAACCATTTGTGCCTCCGATATATTCTGAAACATTATTAGAGCAATCGTTTATTTGCCGGCACATGCTATGAACATGCATTTCGTCATCGTAAACATAATCAATACTGAAGTTATCAAATTGATCTCCCGTAATCCTTCTCTGTCTGCTTCCAAAACCAAGAGCCTTTACAGGATGTTTTCCTTTGAACCAATTTATCACATCAATATTATGAACATGTTGCTCAACAATATGATCGCCAGATAACCAGGTCCAGTTTACCCAGTTGCGAATCATCCATTCCATATCTGACCAGCCTTCCTGATTATTCCTGTGCCAGAGTTTACCTCCATTCCAGTAACAGGTAGCAGAAACAATATCTCCAATAGTCCCATTTAAAACCTGCTCGTAAGTTTTAAGGTAATCTCTTTGGTGGCGGCGTTGAGTTCCCGCTACAATACATAAACCTGCAGCTTCAGCTTTTTTACCTGTGGCCATAATTGACCTGGCTCCAACCGGATCAACAGCAACAGGTTTTTCCATAAACACATGCTTTCGGGCTTGAATAGCTGCTTCTAAATGTTCAGGTCTGAACGCCGGGGGTGTTGCTAAAATTACCACATCAACTCCCGATTCAATTACTTTTTCATATGCATCAAAACCAACGAAACAATTTTCATCTGTTATAATAGTGTCTTTCTTATCTTTTAATCTCCCTCTGGCTTTATCTAATCGATCCTGAAATACATCGCCAAGAGCAGTTACCTGAAGATTTGGTCCGGCATCTAAAAAGTTTATTGCAGCACCCGTGCCTCTGCCTCCACAGCCAATTAATCCGGCCTTTAGGATAGGTCCATCAGGTGCCGTATCGAGAGGAACCGGTATAATAATACGTTTTGTTTTACTGTCACAGGCAGTAATAATTCCCTGAACACCTAAAGCACCTACTGCACCTACAGCAATTGCATTGCCAAGGAATTTCCTTCTTGATAAATTGCCTTTTTGTTTTTCCATTTAATTAAAGTATAAGAGTTTTAGTATTTAAAAATAAGGTTTTTATTTCGAATCTGAGTTCAAAATGTTTTTATCGGGTTCACATACAACTCTAAATCCAACGAAGTCACAATCTGAATACCACCAGATACTTTTTGGTATTTGCGGATCAGTAAGTAGCCACTTATCAGTTTCTGTATGAGCCCTGGAAGCGGATCTGATATTTTTTTCTATACTTTTAAAAGACCCGCCTCGAATTACATATTCCTCCCCATTAACAGGGCCTTTTGGGTTTGTCAATTCTTTATCTGAAAAGTGGGAATAAGTTTCGGGTGAATACCAGTCAGAACAAAACTCGCTAACATTACCCAACATGTTTATAAGGCCAAATGGATTTTCTTCCATCTTCCTTGGTTCCTCTGTTTTCCCTTGTGCATTACCGGCATATATTACATAATTATCCACATCCGGATTTCCTTTGTTGAATAATCGTGAGAAAATGCTTTTTCCTTCGAAATGCTTTGGCTCAATATTAAAGAAGTTTACACTCTCGGTACCTCCCCGGCAGGCATATTCCCATTCAGATTCAGTTGGTAAACGATATTTTTTTCCAGTAATAAGAGACAGCCATTGACAATAAACTTCAGCTGCATGATGGGTCATTGTAATGGCTGGTCTGCTGCCCATACCCCAACCCTGGTCAGGAGGCCCGTAAGGAGGAGTTGCCCCTGTTATTGCATCTGCTTTCATTGTAGCTGAAGCCTTTTTAGTTTTTTCTGGCAATCTGCCCTCAGAAGCTGTTTGATTGTAAAACGCGATATATTCATCCCATGTAACTTCAATTTTGCCCATAAAAAACGGTGAAATGTGAATGTGTGTTATGGGGCCCTCATCTGGCTGCCTGTATTTTTCATTTTCAGAACTCCCCATCATAAAGCTTCCTCCTTTGATTGCTACCATACCAAAACTCACATTTGTTCCTGGAATGTATTCTGTATAATTATTGAATGAAGTAAGTTCAAACGGTTCATTAAAAATCTCAGATTCTGCAGAGGTTTTTCCAAACAAAACATTTTTTGAATAACCTGTCTCCCCGGAATAATGTCCAACATTCAGATGACAGTTTATACAATGTATCTGATCTGGGATCTGAGTGTAATAAAGGTGTGCCTCACTACCCTCTTTTGATAAATTAAGTGGAAAGAGATTCTGATGACATTTTATGCAAGATTCTTTAAATGTATATTTAATGGCATGCTCAAGTTTTGATTTCTCATCCCAATTTATTTCTGAAGCATCCTTAAAAAACTCTCCATACAAATCTTTTACACCAAATTTGATTTTCTTAGTTAAGTATTCAATTCCATCTGGGGGAAGGTGGCATTCAACACATTTTACAACAATACCGGAATGATTGTCATAGTGAGTTGAAAACTTCCATGATGAGATGGCATGTGGGTGACTATGGCAGGATGAACAATACTGGTTGCTTGAAGTAAAAGAAACAGCCCTGTTAGTTCCCATGATTATAATGAACCCTATAATAATACCAGACAAAAATATATATTTCCACCGGCTTTTTTTCCGATCACTTTTAGATTTCCTCATTCAATGTTTTGGTCGGGGAAAAGTTACTAATACCGCACTTTATTGTATTAAAAATAATCATGTGATTTATCCTCAATAAACCTTTGTGATTTTCAAAAGGCATGATGAAATTTCAAAGTTTAATATTTGAAAAATGCTATGTCAAAGATACATGAACACACCTCTTTTACAAGCCATTCATACAATATTATATAGATATTTCGTGTATGCATTTTAGTAATCCTATAAGGCAAAAAAAAATATCCAATAAGAGCTCTTTTTTTAAAAAAAATAATACCTTTGCAACCCAATTTGGGAATTTATGCATTAAATTATTGTCTATATGCCTACAATACAGCAGTTAGTAAGAAAAGGACGCAAGAAAATTGTAGATAAAAGTAAAGCTCCTGCTCTTGATTCATGTCCCCAGAGAAGAGGGGTCTGTGTTCGTGTTTATACAACTACTCCGAAAAAGCCGAATTCTGCAATGAGAAAGGTTGCAAGAGTGCGTCTTACTAATGGGAAAGAAGTGAACGCTTATATCCCTGGTGAGGGTCACAATTTACAGGAACACTCAATTGTACTGATCCGGGGTGGCAGGGTGAAAGATTTGCCAGGAGTAAGATATCATTTGATAAGGGGAGCTCTGGATACTGAAGGAGTAACCGGAAGAACCCAAAGGAGATCGAAATATGGTACCAAAAGGCCGAAGAAATAAGTTTAATAGGATAATTCAAGAATATTAAGAAATGAGAAAGACCAAGCCTAAAGTAAGAAGACTGCTTCCTGATCCAAAATATAAGGATACTATGGTGACAATGTTTGTCAATAATCTTATGATGGGAGGAAAGAAAAATCTTTCATTTAAAGTTTTTTATGATTCAATGGCAATTGTAGAGAGTAAAATGAAAGATGATGAAAAATCTGCTCTTGAGATATGGAAAAAGGCTTTAGAAAATATCACTCCTGCTGTTGAGGTGAAAAGCCGGCGTGTAGGTGGTGCTACTTTCCAGGTGCCAAGAGAGATCAGGCCGGAGAGGAAGGTTTCTATTAGTATGAAGAATATGATATTGTACTCAAGGAAGAGGAGTGGAAAAAGTATGAGTGACAAGCTTGCCTCTGAAATTATGGCGGCTTATAAAGAAGAAGGTGGAGCCTTTAAGAAAAAAGAAGAAACGCACAGAATGGCAGAAGCCAACAAGGCATTTGCGCATTTCAGGTTTTAATTGATATTGAGAACAGAGTTGTTGATGAGCGATAATTTAAAAAATACAAGAAATATTGGGATCATGGCCCACATCGATGCCGGTAAGACTACAACTACCGAAAGGATATTGTATTATACCGGTCGTACCCATCGTATAGGTGAGGTGCATGATGGAGCTGCCCAGATGGACTGGATGGTGCAGGAGCAGGAAAGAGGGATTACAATTACTTCAGCTGCGACAACTTGCTTCTGGACTCCAACTAATTTGCCAAAGGAAAAATCAAATGAATTCCGTTTTAATATTATTGATACTCCCGGGCATATTGATTTCACAGCAGAAGTGCAAAGAAGTTTGCGCGTTTTAGATGGTGCTGTTGTTGTATTTGATGGTGTTGCTGGTGTAGAGCCACAATCAGAAAC
>DAOWNN010000024.1 GCA_030642585.1 Bacteroidota bacterium
TCCCATTTTTTAAGTAGTTGTACCAGGCAATGTAAAGCTACTTTTGATGCATCCCTCTTTATTTGAAACATGGATTCTCCAAAAAAAGCTCCGCCCAGAGAAATACCGTAAAGCCCTCCTGCTAATTCCCCCTTATAGAAAATTTCTACAGAATGAGCATAGCCACTATAATGAAGGTCAATATAGGCTTTTTCCATATCAGTGGTAATCCAGGTGCCTGATTGCCCTTTTCTTTTTGCAATTGAACAAGCATGAATCACCTCTTTAAAAACAGTATCCATATGGCATTCAAACCTGCCCGATTTAATAGTTTGAGCCAGGCTTTTTGAGATTAATATCTGTTCCGGAATCAGGATAAATCTTGGATCGGGCGACCACCACAGAATAGGCGATGTATTATCGTACCAGGGGAAAATTCCCTCTGAATATGCCTGAATGAGAGTCTGAACATCTAAATCTCCGCCAATTGCAAGCAAACCGTCTTTATTTGCACTTGAAGGATCAGGAAAAGCATTCTTTATTTTTTTCTCAGGAATCAAAGAGTTATTAATAATACTTGAGTTGAAGTTACAAAGATTTATCAAAAACCAGATAGTTTTTGATTTTGAAGAATTGATTTCCTTCTTGGTTTTAATAATATTCTGCTAAGAATAAGGGTCAGTAATTTATCCATTCTGAAAAAGTTTTATATTTTTGAATAGAAAAGCTATGGGACCGAACTGGAAACCAGATGTGAAGAAGGACAGGTAAAGCAAAAAATAATACAATGCATCATAGTAATGGAGAGGGCCTAATGCCCTATATAGTGAAGCAAACCTCAAAGACTATGGGATTTGAATTTAATCCTGATACAAAAACTATCAGTCTTAAGGGAAAATCCATTCCTGAAGATAACGCTATCTTTTTTGAGCCCATACTTACCTGGCTGGATGGTTTCCTGGAGTTTCCTCCTTCCTATATCCAGATTGTGGTGAAACTTGATTACTTTAATACATCCTCCTCAAAATACCTCCTCGAAATTTTCAAAAAGTTTGAAAAAAAATCGATTCAGGGACTTAAAGTTGTGATTCATTGGATATATGAAGAGGATGACTGGGACATGCGTGATTGTGGCCTGGATTACCAGGAAATTGTTAAAATTCCTTTTGAATTGGTCGAAGTATCAGAAACAGATTGAATCTGCTCATTTTAATATTTTTGCTATACTCCTGAAATTCCTTTTTTAAAAACTCTGTCAGGACTTCACTTTGTTCATATCCTGACAGGATTTTATATTCTTCACCTTACGGCCTGCGCCTGTAGCCTCTTCTGTTCTTTCATTACTCTCTTATGGCATAAGTTTCACTTCTTTTGTAGACAGAAGTCCGCATGCTGCATCAATATCTTGTCCCCTGGATTTTCTGATTGTAGCAACTATTCCCTTAGAATTTAATAAATCTCTGAATCGTTCCATCCCATTGAGTGGGGTTCCCCCAAGGGGAGTGCCAGGAATAGGGTGGTAGTGAATCAGGTTGACTCTGCACCTGATCCCACTTAAAAGCATGGCAAGGGCTATTGCATGATGAGGGGTATCATTAAGTTCTTTAAACATAATATATTCAAAAGATATTTTCCGGTATCTGTTGATTTCGGTATTTCTTATTTCTTCGATTATCTCTGAAGCAGGATGTGCTCTTTCTACAGGTAAGAGTTTTTCTCTTTCAATATCATACGGACTATGCAAACTTATAGCAAGATTGCAGGAACTCTTTTCAAGGAATTTTCGTACGGCAGGTAAAATACCAATGGTTGATACTGTAATTCTTTTAGGGCTCCAACCAAAACCCCAATCAGAGGTCATAATTTCAAGACTTTTCATTACTTCATTGAAATTATCGAATGGCTCTCCCATGCCCATATATACAATGTTAGTCAGGGTTTCTTTTTCAGGAAGACTTTTTACCTGGTTGAGGATTTCTCCGGAACTAAGATTTCCCAACAAGCCCTGCTTGCCTGTCATACAAAAAATACATCTTCTCATACAACCGGCCTGAGATGAAACACAAAGAGTATTTCTTTTTAGTTCTGGAATATAGGCCGATTCAATGTAGTTTTGTCCCGACACCTTGAAAAGATACTTCTTTGTTCCATCCTGTGATTCCTGAACCTGAATAGGTTTTGTCAGGCCAATCTCAAATTTATCTTCTAATATCCCTCGTGCTTTTTTGCTAAGGTTCGACATATCCTGAATAGTAGTAATGTCTTTCCTGTAAAGCCAGTCAGCTATTTGGGTGGCAGTAAAAGCAGGAAGTCCCAGTTCCCTTACCAGGAGCTTGAGTTCTTCAAGGGTTTTTCCAAATAATTTTTCTTTCATAGCACAAACTATACTTATCGGGTCAGGCAAAGATAATCAATAATCTAAAGTCAGATATTGATTATCAGGCTCTTTGAAAAGAATAATGTGTAAATTAACATTCTTTTATGAGCCATTGATACTATAATTGTTTTCAAATTTCCTTTAAAGATGTGATGCTTGAAGGAAACATGGTAGTTTCACTAATAAGTTTTATATGTATAATTAATAAAAGATCAATATGAACTCTAGTTTATTATTTCAAAAATTGAGACATTACCGGGTTTTATTCTTGTTTATTTTACTGTTTTATCTTTTCATAAACCCAGTCAGGAATGCTTGTTCACAAACACCTGAACTCCAATTTGATGCATTCAGGTTTAGGAACCTTGGCGCATTTCGTGCCGGGGCCTGGGTAGGGGATATTGCTGTCCCTGAGAATCCGGGGAAAAAACATAAATATACTTTCTATGTGGTTCCACGTGCAGGAGGAGTTTGGAAAACTATAAACAACGGAACTACTTTCGAATGTATTTCAGATGAGCTTGGTACATCTTATATCGGGGATGTCGAGGTGGCACCATCCAATCCGGAAATTATCTGGGTGGGTACTGGAGAAGATTTTAATGCACGGTCGTCTTATTACGGAAACGGAATCTGGAAATCTGATGATGCCGGAAAATCCTGGTCTTTCATGGGATTGGAAGATTCACATCATATTGCTAAAATCATTATACATCCTGCCAATCCTGAAATTGTCTGGGTAGCTGTTATGGGGCACCTATACAGCAACAATGAACAAAGAGGTTTGTTTAAAACTGTAGATGGTGGTAAAAACTGGATTAGGGTTTTATATATTGATAGTACAACTGGCTTTATTGATATGGTTATTAATCCTGAAAATCCTGATATTCTGTATGCATCAAGCTATCAAAAAGTGAGAACCCCATGGACCTTTGAGCCCGGTGGGAAAAAGAGCCGTATTTACAAAACTACTGATGGGGGAGCTACCTGGGAAATATTGAAAAGAGGGCTACCAAAAGGTGATATTGGCCGTATTGGCATTGATATTCATCGTGCCAATCCTGATATTTTAGTGGCTGTGATCCAGAACCTGAATCTTAAGCCAGGTGCGGATCCGAATGCTAAGGTGGTTTTTGATGAATTTACAGATCATTCTTTCGATAATTTAATTGGTGGTGAGGCATACAGGTCTACAAATGCAGGGAGATCGTGGAAAAGGATCAACGATCCTGAAGAGGTTGATGTAAGCGGGAAAGCTGCATATAGTTTTAACAAAATTTATATCGATCCGGTAGATCCTGATAAGATATATATAATTGGCCCAAGTCAGTATTATACCCTTGATGGTGGAAAAACCTGGCCGACACGAAGGGAGAAGGAGTTGTTCAGAACTAACTTCGGGGACAACCGGACTTTCTGGATCGATCCGAAAGAGCCACGACACATGATGCTTGGTTCGGATGGTGGGATCTATGAGACCTGGGATGGGGGTAAATCCATGAAGCATTATTACCAGCTGCCACTCGGTGAGGTATATATGGTGGAGGTGGATGATGCCGAACCTTATAATATTTATATCGGTCTTCAGGATCATGAGGTTTGGAAGGGGCCCTCGAACAGCTGGTCGGGTCAGATCAGCATTAAGGACTGGGTCATTGTAGGAATGTGGGATGGCATGCACTGTAAGGTAGATCATAAAGATAACCGCTGGCTTTACTTTACAACCCAGTTTGGAAAACATCATCGTGTTGATCAATCCAAAGGTGAGCGTGTGGAGATTACCCCACGGGCTCCGGAAGGTGAAGATTTTTACAGGTATACCTGGAATACCCCTATAATGTTATCACCACATAACAGCAAGCTAATCTATACCGGGGGCCAAAAGTTGCTGCGCTCGGTTGACCGTGGTGACACATGGGAAGCTATCAGCCCTGATCTTACAGATAATGATGAGAAGAAAATTGCCGGTACAGGACACATAATGTACTGTACCATTACCACTATTTCAGAATCACCCCTTGAGGAAGGTGTGATATGGGTGGGGACCGATGATGGTCATGTTCATTTAACAAAAGATGGGGGTCAATCCTGGCAGGAGTACACAGATCAGCTTACTGCCCTGGGAGCTCCGTCAAACATATGGGTAAGTCGTATTGTAGCTTCACATCATGATGCTGGCACAGCTTATGTAACCAAATGTGGGTACAGGAATGATGATTTCAAACCCTATGTGTTGAAAACTACGGATTATGGCAAAACATGGCAGAGTATTTCCTCAAATCTTCCCGATTCCCCTGTAAATGTTATTTATGAAGACCTCAGGAATAAGGATCTTCTTTTTCTTGGGAATGACATTGGAGTATTTGTTAGTTTAAATGGGGGTCAGGCATGGGTGCCGCTGCAATCTAATATGCCGAACATAGTTGTTCGTGATCTTTTAGTTCATCCTCGCGAGAACGACCTGGTAGTGGGTACATATGGCCGGGCTGCATGGATTACTGATATTAGCCCCCTTCAACAGTTTACAAAGGATGTCCGGGATGCAAATATGCACCTTTTCAACATTGAATCCAAGCCACAAATTAATTATTCACAACAAGCCCACTGGGGTAATTATCATATGATGGGGAGTAACCACCTCAGAACAGCCAATGAACCAAATGGCCTGGAAATATGGTATTATTTTTCAATAGATTCTGAAAAGGAAGGAGATATAATTATTCATGATGATATGGGCAATAAGGTTTTTGAGAGTAAAATTGAAGTCAGAAAAGGTATTCATAAAATGTATTGGAATACCAGGAAGGCAGAGCCGGGTAGATATAAGCTTAGCTTGTCGTTGAATGACCAGATCCTGGAAAAGGAGGCTGTGGTAAAAGACCCTTGGATATGGCCTGTGCTGAACTACAGGTAGGTAATTTTGATGTAGCACTTACTAGGTGCAAAACCTATATGGGATTTTGAATGAGAATAGCCGGTCCGGAATATTCCGGACCGGCACTGATTTTAAAAAGAGAAAAACCTGATAGCAAGTTAAATAACTGCAATCATTTTTTTGAGTGTTAGTAAGACTTAATGTTCAGCTTATACATTCCCTTTGCTTTTACAGCTTTTATCTCCACTTTCCATTGTCCTTTATAAATACTTTCTTCCTCTATGGTAAGTGATTGTGACCATTCAATATCTGCTGACGAATCGATCTGGATTTCTGTAAAGGATTTGCCCGATGGGAGAATAAATTTTACTATGATATTGCCTTCTTCACAACGTCCCTTTACGCTGAAACGAAGTTTGCTCTGATCATCATCCACTGTGAAATTGGTCTTTTTAGAAACGCTTTCTCCCTTAAAAGATTTCATAAGTGAAAGGTTAAAACTATTTTCTGAACCATCATATGACCAGCTAACTGCAGGTATTGGAGGTATTGCAGGTAGCGAAGGGAAATATCCTGCTCCTCTCTTATATTCAGCCCTGTATATTTCTGCAGCTCTCTTGTGCTCGGCTTCCTTTGCTTTAATCATTTCTTCCTGCATGGCTTTAAGCTCTTCTTGTTGGGCCCTGAATTCTTTTTCCTGCTGTTTAGTCAATTCTTCCTGCCCCCAGGTATATGAGAATGGAATTGCCAGGAAAGAAAAAATAAGTACTAATGCTAAGATGTTACTTTTTTTCATGATTCTGTTATATTAATTAATGTATTAAAATTTAGTTCCTCATGTATAATTTCAATGTAAACTTATGGAAATATGATCTCCCTTTTTGTTAATGAAATGTTAAAACCTGGTTAATGTTAATGGCTGGAATAAAATAAACTATAAATTAGCATAGAAAATCAGATTGCAATTATTTGAAACAAGTGAAACCAGGGATTACCATATTAATTGCTTCCATTGCGCTGCTTGGCCTAATATCTATACAATATTACCTTGTGTCTGACCTCTATCACCTGAAAAGAAATAAGTTTGATACAGAATATGGAACGGTAATAGGTGATGGATTGGAAGCATTACAACTCCGGTATAATACAAATGGACTCGATACAGTTTTTTACCTGATGGAAATAACGGCCTTCGAGAAAATTCAGGATTATGAATTTGCTGTAGATGATTCTGTAATTATCGGACTAAATAACTTTGTTGCAGAATCGTTTTTATCACAACTGGAAACTTTCGAAAGGATTAGCCCATTTTTATTAGTTTACCTCGAAAAGCTTGAGCTTGATACAGACTTTAATGCAAAATTCTATATTCGGGAAATTTCATTGCTTGGTCAGGATAGTGAATATCTTGTGTTCACTTCCAAAGAAATGCAAGGGAATGAAAACGAAAGAAATATAGAAAGTACAGAAGCCATTCATGCAAATAATTTCAGAATAGAGGGCAATTATTTTCGTGTCGAGTTTGATTATTATATTGACTTTACCCATAAAACAAGGATTATCTATCGCGAAATGGCGGGCGCATTTATCCTATCTCTTATTTCAATCTTAATTGCAGGCTTTGTATTTATGATTACAATAAGGAATATGTTGAAACAAATTCGTTTATCAGAAATGAAAACAGATTTTATCAATAATATGGCCCATGAATTAAAAACACCCTTAACCACAATCTCGGTGGCCAGTTCAACACTTGTGAGTACTGATAAAAATCCGGATAAAGAAAAAATTGTAAGTCTTTCAGAAATGATAAGACAACAAAATATGCAACTTGGCAAATTAATTGACCAGATATTGGATATCAACTTGTGGGAAAAGGATCAGATTACCCTTAAAGTGACCGAGGTTGAAATAAAATCATTAATCAAAAGCCGGTTGGAGGCATTCAGGCTGGAGCATTCTGATAAAATATTTACCCTTAAGGATCATATTAATCTGGATGGAATAAAGATGTTTGTTGATGAGTTCCAGTTTACAATTGCATTGCATAACCTGCTGTCTAATGCGCTGAAATATGGTGGTGATCCTGCCGAGATTGAACTGGAGTCAGGGAAAGAAACAGATCATATTTTTGTAAAGGTGAAGGATAATGGAAGGGGCATAAGCTATGAAGAACAAAGCCTGGTGTTCTCGAAATTTTATCGTGGGAAAGATGTTGCGAATCGAAAAGGACTGGGACTGGGCTTGTTTTATGTGCGGGAGATAATAGAGTTGCATGGTGGTAAGGTTGAAGTCTTCAGTAAGCTCGGTCAGGGCAGTTCTTTTGTGATTAGATTACCCCTGACAAATAAAAATAAACTTTAGTCAGATGAAACTATTGTTGGTTGAAGATGATATAGACCTTGGAAATGTGCTGGCTCAATACCTGGAAATGCAGTCTTTTTATGTGGATCTCGCCAGAACAGGAGAGGAAGGTCTGCGCAAATTCAAGGCATCCGGTTTTGACCTCTGTATTTTGGATATTGCCTTGCCAGGAATGGATGGTCTTAGCCTTGCTCAAAAAATAAAAACCCTGAATTCAAATATGCCAATCCTGTTTCTTACAGCCAGAACTTCAAAAGAAGACATCCTGAAAGGGCTTAAGTTAGGAGCTGATGATTATGTATGTAAACCTTTTGAGCCGGAGGAACTGGTGTTGAGGATCAATAATATTTTAAGAAGAAGCGGAAAAATCGAAAATACTACTATCCAAATTGGGAACTTGCAGTTTAATTATTCTATGATGACCCTTGAGGGATATGGGGAGTCTAATAAACTTACGCTTAAAGAAGCGGAATTGCTCAAGCTATTCCTGGAGCACAGGAACAAGGTACTGAAAAGGGAGGATGTACTGGTAAAATTGTGGGGGGAGAATGATTATTTCCTGGGACGAAGCCTGGATGTATTTATAAGCAGGTTACGGAAATATATGAAGGTTGAAAAAAACGTAAATATCGAAACCATCCGTGGTGTGGGCTACCTGTTTAAAATCCCGGATGGAGAATAGTATAACGAACCTCCTGGTTCGTTAATCGATCCGGAGGATCGATCTACTTTCCTGTTGATCTATCCCTCTCCTTCCTAATCCCCTTGAACTACCTCTTTTAAAAAGTCCAGTAATATTCCACTATTATTTCACAGGGCAGGGGGCCACCTCTGAAAAGCTGCTTCCCGAATTAAGTTCGGGACAGGCCGTGAAAATTTTTGAATTCCAATTTCCAATGTTCTACTGGTACTCTTTTTTTCTTCCCTTTTATCTTTTTACTTTTATCTTTTATCTTAAATATTCTCATTACCTCATTACCCTATTTTCTGCAAACTATCCCCTTCAAAGATTCCAGTATATCCTCCAGCACCTTCTTCTGTTCCAGGTTTTCTTCATCCTGCACAGCTGCTTGAAGGTCAGGGATGGCATTGGTATACTCAGTTTCCAGTAAATATTCTGCCGCATGCAAGCGTACGATCCAGGATTGATGTCGTAATAAACCAATTGACCACCTGATGGAAGGACGTGAGCGAATAGAATATAAGTTCTTCATGGAACTGATAACCACCGAATCCTCCTCATGGAAAAGATTCCAGAAGTTCTTTTTTTCAAACTTCACCAGATCATCAGTATACAGAATTTCTTTGCTGTTAATTTCCGGACGAACCAGTTTTTCAGGATAGGGTATCAGTTCATTCCCACTTACCCACCTGGCCATCCTGGGAACCATCCACCGCATTCCCGCTGTGGCTTCAGGGTGCCCCACAGAAATAAATACTTTGCCTTCACCGTATTCTGAAGTAGCAAACGCCAGTTTACCGGGTGTGGTTCCGTGAGGATAACCCGGATGGTTTGCAACATCCGAATAAAAACTTCCCACAATATTTGATGCGGAGGATTCAGGATATTTGAATATTGGTCCGTCATAATATTGTACATAAAGGGAGTCGAAGGCTTCAAGTTCAGGGAAGATCTTCTTCCCCTGATTGTTTAAATTAAAGGCAATGAGCCCTCTTCCACGATCATAATAGCCATCGCGGATGTCAGGCTCCGGGAAAATTTTAAGGCTGGGATACCCGGGAGTTGTAGATAGTAAAAATCCACCTGCACAGATGCCAATTAATCCCTTCCCTTCTTCATGAGCAAATTTATGAACAAGCACGGCTGCCTGTTGTCCAAGGCTGTTGAATTCTTTGCTTCCGCTGCCTCCGGGAAAAATCAATGCGTCCAGCTCATTCAATTTTCCCTCCATAATATCTTTTCCGGAAACAGTTACTGGGGAGATATCATTGTCAATCTTCAGGGCTTCCATGGTCTCAATAACACAAACCGCACTTGCGCCTTCGCCATTAAAAACACCAACCCTGATTTTCTTCTCTATGCTATCAGGCGAATTAGGTTTACATGCTGAAAGTGAAACCAGGAAAGCCAGAAGGTAATAAAAAATCATTTTTTTCATTTTAAGGAAATTCTATTTGAATGTCAAAATTCTTGTTGTAAAATGCAGGAACCTCCCGGTCAATCCAATCATAAAAATCTGCCATTTCAGAGAAATTGATCTTAGTTGTTCTCCAGGATTCAAGAAGTGCTTCAGCCTTTGCAAAAATATCATCTTCAAAAGGTTGCAGTATTTGAAGCATCCCTGAATTATTCGCATTGACAAGTGCATTCACATTCATATACTTTTTGCTGCTGGTTCCCCATTCATAGGGGAAACATTCTTTTTTTAATTCCATGCCTATGTGGCACATTGGAGAATCTTGTATTTTTTCATCGTATTGGAAGAGGGAGGGAAAACCGGCTTTTGGATTAATCCAGATTGGAACACAAACGGTGGAGAGTGGCCAGCCCAGGACAGTCCACATAGTTGAATAAGCAGGATCTTCTCCCTGGCTAACTCCCTGTATTACCACAGAAGAAGAACTGCTTTTCCGGGGAATAAAATCCTCGAAGCTAACAAAGGTTTCAGTGTTTTCGGCTATTTCTGAATAATCGTTCAGATCAAGCTTTGTTAGTGAATGGTACAGGCTATGACTGGCTTTCTGGATAATGGTTTTAGCTGTAAGATTGTTTTCCTTTACGGCCATTTTTAATACATGGTCAGCAGTTTCAAAACGAATGTACCCACCCCCGATACCCATTTTGCCGGTAGTTGAATAATTTGTTCTCAATACATATCCGTAGGGTGCTATTTTTGGATCATTGGCATCAATTTTCTCATATTTGAAATTTCCAAGTTCAAAATAAGCTGCCCCACCATTAGCGTCTATTACACCATAGTTGGCTTCCAGCTTTATTGGCTGTTCCAGTGACTTTAAAAGCTCTTCAAAATCATCAATGCTGGCACATGTCTGGAGGGCTTTTTTCATAAGTCTGCCTTCAAGACCTGACTGGATAATGGTATCATTGTTCAGGTTGTAACTGGCCGAATTCATAATTGCAAATCCTTCCGAGTTGAACCCAATCCATATACTTTTGTTTTCTGTATCTTTTGAGTTTACCAGTCCGGTGTAGCTGTATTTACCATCATCAAAATAAACCATTTTATTGTTCAGAAAACCTGTATCGCGGTGTTTCCATAACAAGGGACGGCCATCGGGTGTATATTTCCCGGAAATAACCGCCGTGGTACATGCATTTCCCGGAAAGTTGACTGCCAGTATCAGTCCAATGAGAATCAGGCTAATCTTTTTCATTTAATAGATGATTTATTGAATATTAAAATTCTTATTGTAAAATGCAGGGATTTCCCTGTCAAGCCATTCATAAAAATCTTTCATCTCGGAGGAATTTATTTTAGTCTTTCTCCATGATTCAAGAAGTGCTTCAGCTTTTTTAAAAATATCATCCTCAAAAGGTTCCAGTTTTTGAAGTATCCCTGTATTATTGGCATTTAATAGCGCATTTACATTCATATACTTTTTGCTGCTGGTTCCCCATTCATAAGGGAAACACTCTTTTTTTACCTCCATACCCAGGTGGCACATAGGTGAATCCTTAATATTTTCATCATACAGAAGTAGTGATGGAAGTTCAACTTTTGGATTCATCCAGACCGGAACACAAACAGTAGTAAGAGGCCATCCCAAAACTGTCCACATTGTAGAATAGGCAGGATCTTCTCCCTGGCGTACTCCCTGAACTACAGCCGATGAAGAACTTAATTTACGGGGTATAAAATCTTCGAAATGAACAAAAGTTTCAGTATTTTCTTCAATACCAGAGTAGTCATTTAGGTCTACTTTAGTCAATGAATGGTACAGGCTGTGACTTGCCTCCCTGAGAATTGTTTTAGGTGTGAGGATGTTTTCTTTTGTAGCCATCTTCAATATCGGATCGGCAGTCTCAAAACGAATGTATCCACTACCCATACCCATCTTACCTGTCATAGAATGATTAGTTCTCAAAACATATCCATAAGGAGCTATTTTAGGATCATTGGCATCAATTTTTTCATATTTGTTCATACTTGTTTCAAAAAAAGCAGCTCCACCATAAGCATCAATTACTCCAAAATTTGCTCCTAATGGTGCCGGACGCTCCAATGATTGTAATAAGTCTTCAAAATCATCTATGTTAGCACATGTTTGCAGGGCCTTTTTCATAAGCGTAGCCACCAGCATTGCTTTTTCCATATCCTTTCCCGTAAGGCTCGCTATGTCAAGACTATCCATGTTATAACTTGCGGAGTTCATGATGGCAAATCCTTCAGAATTGAAGCCCATCCAAACAAGCTTATTCCCCAGGTCTTCTGAATTTAATATCCCTGTATAGCTGTATTTTCCGTCATTGAATTGTACTATTTTTGTCAATACGCGCGGCGTGTCACGGTGTTTCCATAACAGGGGACGGCCATCAGGTGTATATTTTCCGGAAATAACAGCTGTGGTACATGCGTTTCCCGGGAAATTGATTGTCAGTATAAGGCCAATCAGAATCAGGCTAATCTTTTTCATAAGTAATATATTTAGGGTGTAATTTCAATTGGACTAAATTAAGAAAAATCTCCTTTAATATTCACAATTGATTCCTTATCCTGTGGTCAGAATTATGTATAAAACAGCCAGGTGGTTACAATAACAGGAAATAAGTTGATTTATTACTTATTCAGACTCCCTGATGGAAGAAATAACAATCAGTCTTTCTTTTTACAGGTATTTATATGAAGTTGGATGCAAATGGTCAGAAGTAAGAGACTATTGGCCATATGAAAAAAGTTTATAGCATGATTGACACCCAGGAAATTCGTGTCAAACAAAAAGCTGATACCTCCAAATAGCATAAAAAGTGCGGCCACGATTCCAGTACCCCAGCTAATCCAGTTTATTGCTTTCATAACAATTCTTTTAGATTTAAGATATATGTAAGTTAATAAAATATAGACACTTGTCCAAAATCGAGAATGCTTTCTCGCTAATATCAAAAACACCAAACGGATTTTCAAATCTAAAATCTGAGTAGCTCGGGGTTGAAGCGAGAGGAGGGTCCGTACCTGTATGATTAATCAAATATTACGGATAATTAGGACCAAATGAATAATGTCTATTGTTTGAACAACATATTTTTCGCAAAAATGATTTGCCTTATTTTTCACAACTACGTCCTTGTATTCGCAAGTCTTTTTCAAAATAATTACCAAATCACTTTGTGTCAAGTAATTAAATAGCTATATATAGATTGTGATATCACCTAAATAAGTGCAAATAAAAAAGGAATAAAACTCTAGCGACAAACATTACCTTCTTTAAACCAGATAATTAATAGCCCTAAAAGGGCATCAGATAATAGCCAGGGGCGACTTGCCTACCGGCAGGAAGCCCCTGGTGATAAACAAAAAACAAAAAGAGGTCCGCA
>DAOWNN010000120.1 GCA_030642585.1 Bacteroidota bacterium
CACCTTTCGGACCGCATAATATTGGGTTTAATTGTAAGATACTCATCAGACCACTACTTGTTAGTTCATCCTTGTTTTGTGCGCGAGGTGAATGCCATAAAATAACACCCTTGATAATCAGCGGTTTAACTTTTAATAATTTGAATATTGGGTGACCCATTGCACAAAACAGGATCCTGACCCCCTTGTACCAGGGAAAATCCGAAACTGTAAAACGTTGTTAAACAGGCGAATACCTGCCTTGGATTGATGCCTATGCCTGAAAGGACAAAATATTATCATCAGGAACATAGTTTCTGGTAGAAGAGAACAACTCAAGCAATTTATATAGGACTAAACCTGATATGATATAAAACAATAAATTCATTTCATCAAAGTAGCTTAATATGACTATTTTCGTTGTTTCAAAATACTGCTACTAAATGTATGACCTTTAAACATTTCTCCAACTCCTGTCAAAAGTGGCAGAAATGTTTAAAAATAAAAAAAACAAATGAAAAAAATATTTGAATTTTTATTCTCCATGCCCTGGATGGCATTTTTAATCATGGTAATGATTTTTTCCACGGCAATGGCAACATTCATTGAAAATGATTTTGGTCCTGCCGCAGCAAGGGCGGTTGTTTATAATGCCTGGTGGTTTGAAGTGTTATTGGCTTTGATTGTGTTTAACCTGCTGGGAAATATGATCAGGGGCAAGGTGTATAAAAAGAAAAAACTAAGTATTTTCACTTTTCACTTCGCCTTTCTGTTTATTTTCCTGGGTGCCGCAATTACCCGCTATATTAGCTATGAGGGAACAATGCATATCCGCGAAAATAATTCTTCTGACCGGATAATATCTTCCGGGTCATACTTGTATGCAGCAGTGGATGACAATTCTGAACAAGCTCATTTTTATAAGAAAACAAATTTTATCTCCGGGAGAAAGAACAAATTTTCCGCAAAGCTAAAGCTTGGAAATGAGACCTTAAAGTTGAAGCTTTTACAATATATTCCAAATGCTGAAAAATCACTGGTCCCGGATCCTAATGGAGAATCTATAATATCTTTTGTTACCCTGGGGTCAATGGGAAGACAGTCACATCTCCTGAAAACTAAGGAAACAGAACAAATAACCGGACTTAAGATTGGTTTTAATAAGGATGAAACAGACTTCAATATAATCAGCAAGAATGAAGGCTTGTATTTTATTTGCAAAAACGATGTGTCAATTATGGATATGACCTCAAACACACAGGATACCTTGAAGGCGGGAGAATTGCACCCTTTTCAGTCCAGGAGGCTTTATTCCATCGAAACTATACAATTGGTACTTACAGACTTTATTAACATGGGACGGGTTGAATGGAAAATTGGGCCAAATGATGGCCTCGCGCGATCAGATGCCATTGTTCTGGAAGCTTCATATAAGTCCAAAATTAAAACTATTACTTGTTTTGGCAGGCCTGACAGGCCTGGTAAGCAATATGATTATAAGCTGGATGGAGCCAGACTTTCCATGACATATGGACCGAGATCAATAAAACTTCCATTTACTATATTTCTTCGGGACTTCCAGTTGGAAAGATATCCCGGATCAAATAGCCCGGCCTCCTATGCAAGCGAAGTAACACTTATAGATAGTAATAGCGGACACGAAAAAGACTATCGTATTTTTATGAATAATATATTGGATTATAAGGGTTATCGGTTTTTTCAATCTCATTATGATACTGACGAGAAAGGAACAATTTTATCTGTTAACCATGATGCATTAGGAACTGCGGTTACTTATATAGGCTATTTTTTAATGACCCTGGGGATGCTGCTTTCTTTGTTTAACAAGAACAGTCGCTTCAGAATTCTTGCAAGATCCGAAAGTGAGAAAAAAAATAAAATTCCGACAGCTGCATTAATACTTCTGCTTGCTTTATCTACAATCTCTCCAACATCTTTAAGTGCCCAACAGGATGCAGGAGAAGTGAATAACAAAATATCAACCAGCCAGGCTGCTGAACTTGCATCTATCCTGGTTCAGGACCAGGGAGGCCGTATTAAACCTCTTCAATCAATGACTTCCGATGTTGTTCGCAAAGTTGCTAAAAAAGAATCTGTTATAGGCCTGAATTCAGTACAGGTAGTAATGGGAATGTATTTTTTCCCTGAAAACTGGCAAAAAGTTCCGATGATCAGTGTATCCAATGAAGAAATCAGGAAAGTGCTGGGAGTAAATGATAAAAACGTTTCCTATGTTGATTTTTTTAGTATGACTTCTATGGGTGAATATAAACTGGCCAACCATGTTCAACAAGCTTATCAGAAGAAACCCGGTTTGAGAACAAAATTTGACCAGGAAGTAATGAAAGTAGATGAAAGGGTAAATGTTTGCTATATGGTTTATTCAGGAAGTTTGCTTCGCATTTTTCCAGTTAAGGATGATCCTGATCAAAAATGGTATACACCAAATAATGCTGCCCATATGCTTTCTTCAGAGGATTCATTATTTGTTAGTGGAGTTCTTTCTCTCTATAGGAATTCCCTGATGTCGGAAGGAGAAACATATAATTTATCGGAAATTCTAAATGGGATTAAGAAATTTCAGGAACTGAATGCCGGCGAGATTTATCCATCCGGAACAAAGACCTCTTTTGAAATTTTTTACAACAAGGCTCATATTTTTGATAAGCTTGCAAAATACTATGGAATCATTGGCTTTATCTTATTGTTCCTCCTGCTGGCATCTGTCTTGAACGAAAAGGAGGGAATAAAGAAAATCATTCGCATAGCAACTTTTTTCCTGATGTTTGGGTTTATCCTGCACTCATTCGGGCTTGGTGTCAGATGGTATGTGTCTGAACATGCACCATGGAGCAATGGCTATGAATCAATGATCTATATTGCCTGGGCTGCTATGCTTTCAGGATTAATCTTTGTTCGAAAATCAACTTTCACCCTGGTGGCAGCATCATTGCTCGCTGCATTAACACTTATGGTTGCTCATATGAGTTGGATGAATCCTGAAATTACCAACCTGGTTCCAGTTCTGAAATCGTACTGGTTAACCATACATGTATCGGTTATTACTGCCAGTTATGGCTTCCTTGGTACCGGAATGGTGCTGGGTTTGTTTAACCTGCTTCTGTATATATTGAAAACAGAAAAAAATCAGGCCAAACTTCAGGAGCAAATAGAAATTTTGACCGGGATCAATGAAATGTCTCTTATTCTGGGAGTATACTTTATAAGTGTGGGAACATTTCTGGGAGGTGTTTGGGCGAACGAATCCTGGGGACGGTACTGGGGATGGGATCCAAAAGAAACATGGGCTCTGATTACTGCACTGGTATATATTTTTATTATTCACATGAAATATGTTCCGGGAATAAAAGGACACTTTGCCTTTAATCTTGCTTCAGTTGCCGGCTTCTTTTCGGTGCTGATGACTTATTTCGGAGTGAACTATTACCTGGCAGGTCTCCATTCCTACGCCCAGGGCGATGCTGTTCCAATTCCTAAATTCGTGTATTATACAATAGCTTCACTTGTTCTTTTAATTCTATTTGCCTGGTTTAACGAAAAAAATTATAAAAATAGAATGCCACTAATACACAAATAAAAAGTGGAGAAATATTATTTTCTCTTATTCGTCTTTAATCCGTGCATTACTTCGTACCCAAAGGGCCATCCCTGAAAAGCTACTTGTGAGCTAAAGGTTCGTGGCTAATCTTAAAATTGCAGTTAGTTTACAAATCAACTATGGAGCCCTGTCTTTATTATTAATTTGAAATCCGGCAAAATCAACTCCAAAGGAAAAATTAAGATCATATTGCTGTAAATCGGGCATGTAAGAATATCTGACTCCTACATTGAAAGGAAAGGGGAGACGCAGAAAATTAAAATCCATAACAATTCTTCCTCCCAGGCTGGAAAATGTTTCTTTTTCTTCATTATAATGCCCTGCAAGATCATAATTTCCTTCTCCCTTAGCATAATCGTAAAACATATTTGCATAAAACCGAGGGATATACAGGAAGGATCCAAGATTTATTTCAGGATAAAATAAAGGCAAATAATAGTCAAGTTTCACTATGCTTAGCTTTATGGCAATTCTGGGGGAATAGCCCCGGGGGAATGCCAGACTATTATAATAAGGATATTCAAGCTTTGCCGGGTTTTGGTTTTCTGAGCCTGCTTGCAGGTATAAACTATGATGCTTCCCTATGCCGGGAAGGTATAAACCGAAAAGATAAGAGGCAGAATTACCAAATGTTTCAGCATTAAAAGGAGCGGCCCGGAGATTTAAATCTATCACCTGTCCCCAACGGGGTTTAATGTCTTTACGTGAGAGCTTCAGGTAATTGTAGAAATATAATCTGGAGGACATCATTATTTCTCCTACTTCATAATACCCTGTTTCATCATTATAAATATACGAGTTGTTGTATTGAAAATTTAAAGAAGGATAAAAACCCTTAATAAATTTGTTACTTGTAAGGTGGAAAGGAATGTAAACCTGTGCATTGAAAACAGAACGAATTGCATATTCTGAAGGTTCTCCAACAGAACCGGGTTTTCTCATGTAAGGAGAACCACCCAGGCTGTAGTCCATATCTATTACCGGATACCACCCTTTGAATGTAAATCGTGTAATGAAAAAATGTTCACCGTCTCTATATGCATAAGCCAGCGAACTTATAGCTGTACTTAATCTATTTTGAGATAAAATAGTGACACCAGGGTTGACAGGAAGTTCTTCAAGAGAAAAATTATCATAATCAAAATAAAATGGCATCCAGCTATGAAATGAAAATGGATTGCTCCATTTTTTGTATGGTTTTACCTCATATATACTATCTGGAGTTTCTGAACTTATTAGCCTTCCTGATTGTTGTGTGGCAAGGGTCTCATGCCTTTTTACAGAAAGGTCTTCAACTTCATTAAGTGGTGTCCAGTTTTCTGGGTTTAGCTGAAACTCAACCAACTTATATCCGTTTGATGTATATTCTGATAAGGCAATTTTGTTTCCGGAAGGGGCCAGGCAGGGATCAAATACTCCAAAACGGGAAGAAGTAAGCTGATACCTTTTTCCGGTATTTCTGTCCAGCGCATATATATTGTCTATGCCTGAATATGTGGAATGAAATAAAATATAGTTTTTCCAGGGAATTGCTCTCTGAATGTCATGAAATGATGGTTCCAGTAATTCTTTCCATTTGCCTGTACTTAAATCAAGCTCCTGAATGCTTTTACCATTTTCATTTACAAGCAATACTAAAATGGACTGATCACTTATCCATTCCGGCATATGCAAGGAATTATTTCCCGGAAGCAGATGTGTTTCCAAAATTTCTCCCGTTTCAGAATCCAGTATTACCAGAGAAACTATGTTGGAAAGTCCTACCTCGATACAGGCAATTTTTGAAGCATCTTGTGACAGGGCTGGGGCATAATAGCGACTTTTTACAGTCAGGGTGGTTTCAACACCATCTTTTAAATTCAGTTTCTTAAGTATTGAATAACTTCGGTTTTCCCACCTTACATCATCGTAAGCCTCTGCCCAGACCAGAAAGTTTTTTGATAAGGAAAAGCGAATTGGATAATAAAAACCCGGAACATGAATAAGCTCTTCCTTCCCGTTAATATCAATCTTTACCAATTGTTTGACCTGGTCAATTCCTGATTTTTCAACTATTAAAAAACTATCATTTAGATATTGTGGCAGACGATAGCTGGTATAGAATTGCCCGGGTTTATGGTTTATGGCATCAAACGGAAGCAATAATGTTTGCTTATCCTGCTCTTTCCATAAATCGTGAAGATTTTTAAAACTATTATCATAAATCCCTTTTTTTTTGTCATTCCTGATTTTTTTTTCAGGCTGATGTTCACAGGATTCAGGGTGTAGGGTTGTTTCCCAATTTTGTCCAGTGACTGACTCCATAATTCAGGTCCATATTCTTTCATTCCTGAAGCAACCACCTGGTAACCTAAATTATAGTAACTCGGTGTATGATCTTTATAAGAACCAAAAATTGCCTTGTCATATTTAAAAACTGAACCTTGTTCGAGAGACAGGGCCCTTAATTCCATTTCAAAAGAGGGCAAACGGCCTCTTCCTGAAAGGGATAGAGCTGTTTCGGTTGCCACAGCATCTCCTTCCATGTACCATAATGGAAGCATGGCCGATAAAGCACCAACTGCCTGTTCGCCAAAAACAATTGAAAGACCTTTTGAAAAGCCCTGGTTGAGCTTGTCTAACTGAACAACATGCCTTAGCTCATGAAGAACAAGCTGTTCCAATTCATCCTGGGGATAAGAATCGGCTGCAGGGACTGGAAATAATTCTATTCGTTTTGGGGCCCATGCAACAAAACCATTACTTCTTGCAGAATAGTTGTGTACTATGACCGGTATTTTTTTTGGATTGTGATTCAGGGTATAAGGGACCAGAGTGTAAGCATATTCAAGAATATTGGCCAGCCTCTGCCCCTCATTTAAGAAAGTTTCAGGATATATAATATGAAAATGTTCCGTGTGGATATGTTTCCATTTAAGGGATGCTGGATCCTGTCCGCTCTCATAATACTGTGTAAATGCCGGAATGGCGATTAGAATTAGCAGAACTATGATATAATATTTCTTTATTGATAAAATCATAAATTCAGAAAATATTTTTATAAATCCCGATTCACATTAGGATCACAAAGATTTTACTACGTAGTATACTACGTAGTTCTTTTTCTCAATTCAAGCTTCAGCCTTGCTCCTTTTTTGCTTTTCCTACTCATCGCTCTCCTCTCATCTCTTATTCTCTTCTTTCTTCTTCCAATATTCCATTATTCCACCATTCCATTTTCCCCCTGTGCCCTGTGCCCTGTGCCCTGTGCCCTGCGCCCTGTGCTCTCTGCCCTGTGCCCTGTGCCCTGTGCCCTCTGCCCTGTGCTCTCTGCCCTGTGCCCTGCGCCCTCTG